>CAJXMN010000016.1 GCA_913056215.1 uncultured Flavobacteriales bacterium
ATGCAAACGATTACTTTTATTCCTGCATTTGCCGCTTCCATTATGGCGTCTGCCGCGAAAGCTGGTGGTACAAAAATGATAGATACGTTCGCTGCTACTTGATCAACAGCATCTCTAACCGTGTTGAAAACAGGCTTCCCTAAATGGTCCTGACCGCCTTTTCCCGGCGTGACACCTCCCACTACGTTGGTGCCAAAATCAATCATTTGTTCAGCGTGGAATGTTCCTTCACTTCCCGTGAAGCCTTGTACAATTACTTTTGAATCTTTATTTACTAATACGCTCATGTTGCGAAAATTTATTTCTCAGTTAATGATGCCCAAAAATAGAATTTATCGCGGTCAAAGGCAAGATTCAGATCAAAAACTTTTTTATTTAAAGAGGAATTCATTTGTAGTCCCAAGAGAACGGGTGAAATGTATACGTGGGGTCTTTTGTGGATCGACGAAAAGTAGGGGCGAAAAGAGGTTGCCAGTATGGTGTTGTTTATCGAAGATCGCGAGGTATTGATCGAATATAAATGTTAAAAAATGAGAATTACTTTATCGGGTAATATTGTATATGTATATTTGCACCATAGTTACTTTGTAACATTCAAAGTAATTGGGTTTTATAGTTTTAGCATGGTTTAGCAAAAAGGAGGAATAAGTGTCCAGCATTTATTCCTCCTTTTTTTTGTCTTTACTGAAGTTGTGCGGTATTTTGCAATGATGGGTGTGTCACTCAGACTCGTTATTTGAAGGTGGTATAGTACATGATTTAAAGAAATTAACATTTCACTATTTAAAAGAACTGCATGAATCTCTAAAATACAGCCGAGTTGCTCGTAACTTTGTCCTTGTGAAAACAAAAACATCAATAAACGCGCTTGTAGAACTCATGGATGATCCTGATGAGCGAATAGCTCTGGAGGTTGAAAACAAATTGCGCGAGCACGGTGTTGAATTGCTTCCAATGTTAGAACGGTTGTTTGAGGAGTCGTTGGATAACCCTGTCAAAGCTGAGCGGCTAGATCGATTATTAAAACAACTTCAATTTGAAGAACTCTGTAATAACTTTAAAAATTGGCTCTCATCTGTGGATAAAAATCTACTAGAAGGTGTCTTTTATGTATGTAAATTTCAATATCCTCATCTGACCGTGGAGGAGTTGCAAATGGAGTTCCTAAAATTAAAAGAGGCCGTATGGCTAGAGATTAACCCGAAACAGACGAGTTTTGAACATGTAAAGGTACTCAATCGTGTCTTTTTTGATCATTTTGATTTTAAGCGAAGTGCTTCGTTTCCCGTTTCTCCATTTGATCTTTTTGCGAATACTGTTTTTGAAACCCGCGAAGGTAGTGACCTTGCCTTAGGTTTAATTTATAGCATTGTGGCACAAGAACTGGATATTCCGATTTACAGCGTTACTTCATATAAGCATACTGATCCTTTTTTACTCGCATACATCGATAGGCACGACATGTTAAGTTTACTGGACTGGGGAATTGACAATAACGGTGTGCTTTTTTATATTAGTGTTGCGAACAAAGGTGTTATAGTAGATCCGCAACGGCTGAAAAAAATCTATACTGAAAGAGGTCTAGAGCATCAGCGAGCGCTTTTTGAACCTGCTGCAAATACACAAATCATCAAAAAGTATTTATTGGAGTTAAAACGTGTCTGCGGCAATAATGCACAATTTAGGTATAAAATGGATGATCTCTCACTACTTATCCAAATTTTTGATAGGTATGGCGCTTCTAATTCTTAAATGAATATGAAATTCGATCCTCAACGAAAATGAAGCATTAAAAGTTACACTGAGCCTTGGGATCACACAATAAATAGTTTGAATAAAGCACTAAAACTGGTGGCGTGAAAAAAATTACTGAATCCGATAGTCCGTATAACAACATTGAACAAATGTCTACGGCTGAAATTTTAGAAAAAATGAATGCTGAAGATCATTTAGTACCTATAGCGGTAGAGAAAGTGCTTCCTGTACTTGAAACTTTTCTTGATCAGGCATTAGATCGTATGAAAGAAGGAGGGCGCTTGTTTTATATAGGTGCTGGTACCAGTGGTCGACTTGGAATTTTAGATGCGTCCGAATGTCCTCCTACTTTTGGTGTTGAACATGGCTTGGTCAATGGTTTAATTGCTGGAGGAGACGACGCTATACGGGTAGCAGTAGAACGTGCTGAGGACGACGTAAATCAAGGTTGGCAAGACTTGTTGAAAGAGGAAATCACTGCTAAAGATGTGTTAGTAGGAATAGCGGCTTCTGGAACAACACCCTATGTGGTTGGAGCGATTAAAAAAGCGCGAGAACATCATTTGCTAACTGCTGGAATAACTTGTAATCCTGGAAGTCCACTCGATGAGCAAGCCGAACATGCCCTAGTGCCTCTGGTGGGGCCAGAGTTTATCACGGGAAGCACACGATTAAAATCAGGGACTGCTCAAAAATTGTTATTAAATATGATTTCTACGCGTTTAATGATTGGCCTTGGGCATGTAGAAGGGAATAAAATGGTCGATATGCAGCTCAGTAACCAAAAATTGGTGGAGCGGGGGGCTCGGATGATTGCCGACCGATGTAATATCAGTGTTAACGATGCGAGAATTTACCTAAAGAAGTATGGTTCTGTACGAAAAGCAGTGATTGCATTTGAAAAAAAGTTGTGAGAGAATCACTTGCGATGATCTGTTTTTAATACAAAAAGAACTAAAATCAGTAGAACGAAAATAAGACCTAAGATGATCAGCTGGTAGTCAAGCCAAGGCAAATAGTCTTTTTTCTTTTCCCTTTCCGGTGGTAAAAAGGTCTTTTTTGGGTCGAGTGTATCTGTTTTTTCTGCCGCTGTCAATTCTTCTTCTAATTTATGTCTGTTGTTAATTACTTTTCCAAATAGTGTTCGGAAACTGGGGAGTAGATAGTTTTTCTCAGAAATTTCGTCAATAGTACGGTTGTATTTGTTAGTTAGTTCTTTATCGTTGCGGTAATAATGCCGCGCGATGGCGTAACAAAGATAAGCATTACTCACATAGAAAGTGTTGTGCTGAAAGTCTCCAAACTCTTCAAAAGCTTCCGATAATATTCGATCCCTGTCGTCTTTTAAAAATACGAAAAGTCTTAAAGCAGAGTCTATATTTTTAGCTACGGCAGCAAGTGCTTTCATTTTTTTGCGATAGTTGGGCGATTCGCTAATGGCTTCCGGTCGATAAAGCATGTGAAAAATAGTGTCTTCTTCTGGTTTCCAGTTTTTGTTAGCATGCGCGATATATACTTGGCATAAACGAAGAGCAGCTTTCTTTACACTCAAAACAGAATTGGTGTCTTCGGGAAGTGTTTTTTTATTAAAATCATACAATTCTTCAAACCGCTTTGTCTGTTGTAACGTCGTTCGATATAACTGTTGGGCATGAGGCTCCTGGAGTGTATCTGTATTCAACTTACTAAAAATGCTTAGCGCATATTCGAATGATTCGAGATGAACCTGTTCGTAGGCATAAAAGAGACTATCTTCAGCTCTCCACCTGGATTGAGGTATAGAAGTAGAAACATCAATACCATTCCTCATATATTTGGGAGGTTCAGATTGACGGTTATAACTTTTAATTGAGTAAAAATAGGTGTTTTGCTTACTGGGTGGTTCGGGGATAGATTCTTCCTGCGCACTGCACAGAAAAGAACTAAGTACCAGAAATAGCGTAAAACCTATATAGAATTGATTTGTTTTCATTCATATCCACCTTTAAGTAATGAAAAAGATAAAATGTTAATCCCCATTTTTAATGCTTGTTCGTGTTTTCTGACGGGGTCGTTGTGAACACTTGGATCTTCCCATCCATCGCCTAAATCAGACTCATAAGTATAGAGTAGTGCGAGTCGTCCTTCGATGATGATTCCAAGCGCCTGTGGACGCTTGTCGTCGTGTTCGTGAATTTTGGGTAATCCATTAAAATCATGTTGTTCATGAAAGATAGGGTGTTCGAAAGGCAATTCTATCAATTTCTGATTGGGAAAAACTTTTTTTATTTCGGGTCGTATAAATTCATCCATGCCATAATTGTCGTCGATATGTAGAAACCCTCCGGCTAATAAATAGTTTCTTAGGTTTTCGCGTTCAGCGTTGGAAAAAACGACATTTCCATGGCCAGTCATATGTACGAAGGGGTAGGTATACAGTAACGGACTACCTACCTCAACGTAGGGGACTTCTGAGTCGATGTCCGCATTCAGCTCCTTATTAGCTTGTTTTACAAGGTTAGGAACCGCTGTCGGATTGGCGTAATAATCACCTCCACCGTTGTATTTCAAAACAGCTACTTGATAAGTCGATTGCCCAAATAGAAAGGTTTGTACCAGGAGCAGTAATGTGAGGGTAAACCATTTAGTCATTTGCTTTTTCAAATTTTAATTTCGTAATGGCACACGCCATAATTCCAGCTGTTTCAGTTCTTAGTCGCGTTTTTCCAAGCGTAATGGGTTTAAAAGAGTTATCCGTCGCCAAATGAATTTCTTCAGTGGAGAAATCACCTTCTGGACCTATGAGAATCAGAGGGTGATTCGTACGCAATGTTTCTTCGAGTGGATTCTTGGGTCCATCTTCGCAATGTGCGATGAAACCGCCTTTGACGGTAGATATAAAATCTTTAAATGTTGTCAACGGATTTAATTGAGGTAAATATAAACGCTGTGACTGTTTCATGGCTGCTGTGAGCACTTTCTGATAGCGTTCCCATTTTATTTTTTTTCGTTCAGAATGTGCGCATAAAAGCGGTGTAATTTCATGAACACCAAGTTCGGTTGCCTTTTCTAAAAACCACTCGAATCGATCATTTGATTTGGTCGGAGCAATGGCAATGTGCGTGTGATGGCTGTCGGGTGCGTGATGGCTGTATTGTTGCTTAACAATCTTGCAGGCTTTGGGATTTGCCTCTTCAATTGTTCCTTCGAGTATTTCACCGCGCCCGTTCAAAATAGCTACTGTATCTCCTTCCCGCATTCTCAATACCCGACAAGCATGCTTAGATTCTTGCGGAGGCAACGTCATTCGTTCAACCTTCAGTGATGATATGTCTACAAAAAAACTGCGCATCAATGCATGAGTTGATAAACGAGTTCGCGCAATAAGTCAGCATCACTGCCAGGTCCACGATCAATTCCTTTACTTTTTAAATCGTAAGTGTGCAGTAGAGCAATATTTTTAGCAATTTTTTTTGGCTTGTAAATGTTCTTAGACTTCATTGTTTCTTTAACAGCGAACGGATTCATTTTAAGTTTTGACTGGATAACGCGATTGTCGTTCGTTCCTGCAAAATGAATTTTCATTAAACGCTCAAAAAAACCAAATAGCACAGGGATGATTTGAGTAATGTGTGCTGCTTTCGGATTCTGCTCAAAATAATTAATGATCTTGTAAGCTTTTAGAATATCCCGTCGCGCAACAGCATTGGACAATTCAAAGCTGTTATAATCCTTTGAAATGCCAATATTCTCTTCAATATGTACTTCACTGATTTCTGTTCCTTTTTCCAGAACAATAGCTAATTTATCGAGTTCTTTGGCTATTTTACCCAAATCGTTACCGAGGAAATCAACCAATAACATCATCGCCTTTTGATTGATGCCAAAACCTTTGCCTTTTAAGTAATTCAGGATCCAACCATCAACTTGGTTTTCGTAAAGCTTTTTGCTTTCAAATACAACCGCTTTTTTTTGGAGTAATTTATAGTATTTTTTGCGCCGATCGACTTTTTTATGTTTGTGGCAGATGATGAAAACCGTCGTTGCTGTCGGCGATTCAAAGTAAGGTTCCAGTGGTGTCCAATCGCGAACATCTTGTGCTTCTTTCAGCACGACCAATTGCCTTTCGGCCATCATCGGGTATTGTTTGACCTGCTCTTGCAAACGTGTCAAATCGGCGTCTTTCCCATAGACGATGGTCTGATTAAAATCGCGTTCACTTTCAGCTAAAACATGATTCATAGCCGCTTCTGTGATGGCGTCAATATAGTAGGATTCCTCGCCATGTAAAAAATAAAGCGGTTGGGGTTGTCCTCCCTTGAGTTCTGCTATGATCTGTTTATAATCCATTATTCAATTAGCTGAAGTAGCGGAAATCTTGATTGTTTTTGATTGCTAAAATAGATTCATAGATCAACTGAATCGTATGTTTAACGTCTTCTTCATGCGTCATTTCTACCGTAGTATGCATATACCGAATCGGGAGTGATATTAATGATGCTGGAACGCCTTCATTAGAGTATGCAAAGGCATCTGTATCTGTTCCCGTAGCACGCGATGCCGCTAATCGTTGGAAAGGAATTTTGTGTTTTTCCGCGGCGCTGATAATGTGCTTTAATAAATTGTTTTGAACAGCAGGACCGTATGTTAGCACAGGACCTTTTCCTCCTTTAAAATCACCTTGCACTTTTTTGTCAATCAAGGGTGTGTTTGTATCGTGACATACATCGGTAACAATCGCGACGTCTGGCTTAATCTTATGCGCAATCATCTGCGCACCACGCAAACCAATCTCTTCCTGAACAGCATTGACAATATAAAGTCCAAAAGGAAGGTCTTTCTTGTTTTCTTTGAGCATGCGTGCCACCTGTGCTATCATGAAACCGCCGATTCTATTGTCGAGGGCACGACCTACATATCTTTTCTTGTTCAATATGGTGAACTCATCGTCAAAAGTGACAACACAACCGACATGAACACCGAGTTCTTCTACTTCATCTTTAGAACTGCAGCCACAATCGAGCGTGATGTTTTTACTACTAGGCGTTGGATCTTTGTCATGGCGCGTATGAATAGCTGGCCAACCGAAAACTGCTTTTACAATTCCTTTTTCTGTGTGAATGTTGACGCGTTTAGAAGGAGCAATCATGTGATCTGAACCGCCATTTCTTCTCACGTAAATGAACCCTTCGTCCGTAATATAGTGGACAAACCATGAAATTTCGTCTGCATGTGCCTCTATAACGACTTTATATTCGGCTTCAGGGTTAATGACTCCCGCGACACTTCCATAGTTATCGACAAAATAATCGTCGATATAGGGTTTGATATGGTCGAGCCACATTTTTTGACCGGATGTTTCAAAACCGGTTGGTGCGGCATTGTTGATATAATTCTCTAAGAATGATAGACTTTCTTTGGTAATTGGTTTTGACATATAATTTGAAAATTTTGAACTTCTAAAGATAAGATTACTCGGTCAATTAGCAAGTGTATTAATTCTTATTTTTCGTTATCGCTCTTAGCGCTTCACAGGAATGCAAATTCGTTATCGCTGAAGGATGAAATCACAAATTTTCTCTACTTTTATCGCTGTATTTATGAATACGGTTAACTGATAAAAATGGATAAAATAAAGAACGAGAAACGCACAATTACAGGATATTTAATGATAATGTTTCGTGGCATGGGAATGGGTGCTGCTGATGTCGTTCCTGGTGTGTCTGGTGGGACCATTGCTTTTATAACCGGAATTTACGAAGAACTGATCGGGAGCCTGAGTAATATTAATTTAAATGCTTTGCGCGTTCTATCTAAAGAAGGGATCCGTTCCTGCTGGCGTTATATAAATGGTAATTTCTTTGTTGCACTTTTTCTTGGAATAGGTATTAGTGTACTCTCGCTGGCAAAAATTTTGGTGTATTTACTTGAACATTACCCCGTTTTATTATGGTCTTTTTTCTTCGGGCTCGTTTTGAGTAGTGCCATATTCGTGTTGCGCTCCATGGATAAATGGAATTTTTACGCGTTCATTGCTATAATCGTCGGAACAACTGTCGCTGCACTGATTTCTTCTTTACAATCTACGGCAGATGGAGGAGCGTACTGGTATATTGTCCTGAGTGGAGCTATAGCAATTTGTGCCATGATTTTGCCTGGAATTAGCGGTGCATTCATTCTTGTTCTTCTTGGTTCTTATCATACAATCATCGGAGGTATTAAAGACTTCAATCTCACAATTATTGGATTGTTTGCGCTGGGATGCTTAATTGGTTTGTTATCATTCAGTCGATTGTTGAACTATCTCTTTGCACATTATAAAAACCTCGTACTTGCTCTATTAGCTGGGTTCTTATTTGGTTCGCTATGGAAAATATGGCCCTGGAAAGAGCGGGTAGGGGAGTCACCTTTAATCGTTCATTCGGATGGACGGGAAGTTTGGATGGATCAAAATGTGTGGCCCGAAATGGTTGCAACTGGTCAACTCTGGGGTGCTGTTGTACTTGCAGTTTCCGGTTTTCTTCTCGTATTTGTAGTCGAACGCTTTGGTGCTAAAAATTAATTGATGATGGCTAAGAATAGATATGGTTTATTGGGAAAAAAATTAGGTCACTCTTTTTCTGCCTCTTTTTTTAATGACAAGTTTGCACGAGAGAATAATGATGCACATTATGAGAATATTGAGTTAGAGGACGAAAAAGAGCTTGCGAAGTGGATGGAAGTTAAAGCTGATGAATTTGATGGCTTAAATGTGACCATTCCCTATAAAAAAGCCGTACTCGAACTGGTTGATGAAATTGATCCTGTTGCTCGCTCCATTGGTGCTATTAACACAATTAAAATTCAGGAAAGACGTAAAATAGGATACAATACAGATGCTTATGGTTTTCAAAAGTCAATTCAACCATTTTTGACGAACCAACACGAAAAAGCACTAATTCTTGGAACTGGTGGTGCCTCTAATGCCGTTCAATACACGCTGGAAAATTTGGGTATTGAAGTTTTTTTTCTATCGAGAAATCCATCCTCAAACAGGCAATTTAGTTATGATGAAGCGAATGAAATTATGACTGAACAATTCAAGTTAATTATTAATTGTACGCCGCTGGGAACATTCCCTAATATAGAGGAACGACCTCCATTCCCAATTGATTTTGTAGGTGATAAGCATCTCATTATTGACCTCATTTATAATCCGCCAATGACATCGTTTTTAAAAGTTGCTGCAACTAACGGAGCGAACACTTTGAATGGAAAGTCGATGCTGCAGCATCAGGCGTTAAAAGCTTGGGAAATCTGGAATGCATAAGCTATCTTTGTGGAAAGTCGTTCAATTTTGAATAATTTGAAAGCTTACATACGAGAAGGTGAACATCAGCGACAAGATTTTAAATTTCGCGTAGATGACTCTAAAAAAATTGCACGTACACTGGCTGCCTTCGCGAATACGGATGGCGGTAGATTACTTATCGGTGTAAAAGATAATGGTAAGGTAGTTGGCGTGTATCCAGAGGAGGAGTTTCATGTAATTCAGGGAGCTGCAGATATGTTTTGTGATCCTGCCGTTACTTTTACTTCTGAAGTTTTACAGGACGAACACAAACTGGTGCTGCAAGTGACGGTGCCTAAAGCTGAAAAGCGTCCCGTACGAGCCAAAGATGATCATGACAAGTGGAAAACATATGTCCGTCGTGACGATCATACGCTGCTGGCTAATAAGATTTTAGTGCGCGTTTGGAAAAGTCAAGGTAAAGAAGGAGGCAAACCGCAGAAGTTTGATGCCGATGAGAAGCTTTTATTAAATACGATTGAAGAATTCGGTAAAATAACACTGAGTAAATTGTATCGCCAAACGAAATTAAAAAAATCGTATATTGATAAATTACTGGTGTTGTTTGTATCATGGGGAATTGTTCAAATGGTCATTTCACGAGATGGTACGCATTATTCATTAGCTGAATATCAATAAATTAAATAAGTAGGTAGAAAAAAAGCAAATGATGAATAAGAAAAGAGTAGAACCACCTGTCGCTTTAAAAACACCTCGAAGTTTTGAATGGAAAGGAAGAGAATGGTCTGATGATTATTTTTGGATGCGCCTTTCAGATAGCCAAAAAGAAAAAGGAACCAACGACCCCGAAACGAAAAAAGTACTCGATTACCTCGAAGCGGAAAATGAATTTCTACATCATCAACTTGAGAATACCGAACGGCTTCAAAAGCAGTTGTTTGATGAAATGAAAAGCCGCGTGGAACAACGATTCGAGACACCACCTGTAGAAAAGAACGGATACTATTATGCCACGCGTTTTGACGAAGGTCAAGATTACCCCCTCTATTTACGCTGGAAAAAGGATGAAGGTTCTGAAAATAAACAATTAGAGGTTTTGTTGAATGGACCTGAACTTGCCAAGGATGAAAATTACTTTCAAATTGCTGGACGATCTGTAAGTCCCGACAACAAATGGTTAGCCTATGGTGTCGATACCGTTTCGAGACGTCAGTACAAGTTGTGTTTCAAACAGATCAAGAACGATGAAACGTTGGCATATACGATTCAAAACACGACGGGAAATGCCGTGTGGGCCAATGATAATAAAACAATATTTTATACAGAGCAGGATACTGCAACGCTCCGCCCCTGTAAAGTGTTTAAGCATCATTTAGGTGAAGATCCGAAGGACGACGAATTGGTGTTTCACGAAAAAGACGAAACGTTTATCTGTGATGTTCGCAAATCAAAATCGGGGGATTATATTTTTATCGAAAGTTTTCAGAGCATCACGACTGAAACGCAATACATTCGGGCAGATTTTCCCGATGAAAATTGGAAGTCAATAGTCTCTCGTCAACGAGATCACGAGTATAGTGTATTCCACTACAATGGACATTTTTATTACTTGTCCAATCTTGGAGCCACGAATTTTCAATTGATGCGTTCTCCGGTTGATGCTACAGATTTCGATAGTTGGGAACTAGTGGTACCACACAACGAAGAGACGTTGATAGAAGAAGTTGATTTCTTTAATGATTTTCGGGTAATGCAGGTGCGAAAGAATGGTCTGACACAATTAATCATTAAACACTTAAAATCGGGTCAGGAGCACGTCGTCGATCAAAATGATCCTGCTTATACCGTTGCTATAGGAGACAATCCGAATTTCAATACATGCAAACTGCGTTTTGTCTACACCTCCATGACAACACCCATCTCCATTTATGAGTACGACATGAAGACTCAATCGAAAGTTTTGCTCAAGCAGAAAAAAGTCGTTGATCCTACTTTTAACGCTGACAATTACCAATCAGAGCGTGTTTTCGCTACGGCTGAAGATGGCACTGATATCCCCGTTTCGTTGGTGTATAATAAAAACACTTCAATTGAGGCGTCTACACCACTGCTGTTGTATGGATATGGTTCGTATGGTATCAGTATGGATCCTTACTTTAGTTCTGTTCGGCTCAGTTTGCTGGATCGAGGGTTTGTTTTTGCGATTGCGCATGTCCGTGGAGGAGAAGACATGGGGCGGAAATGGTACGAGCAAGGTAAATTGCTTCAGAAAAGGAATACTTTCACTGATTTCATTACTGCTGCTGAAATGTTGGTGAAGCGCAACTACACGTCCACAGATCACTTATACGCGCAGGGAGGTAGTGCTGGAGGATTGCTGATGGGAGCTGTGATGAACATGCGTCCCGACTTATTTAACGGTGTGTTGGCTGGTGTTCCTTTTGTGGATGTTATTAATACGATGATGGATGAATCAATTCCTTTAACAACGGGCGAGTTTGATGAATGGGGAAATCCTAAGGATCTGCAGTTTTTCGATTATATTCAATCGTATTCACCCTATGACAACGTCTGTGCTCAGGATTATCCTCATTTATTAATAACAACGGGATTTTGGGATAGTCAAGTGCAATATTGGGAACCCGCTAAGTGGATTGCGAAATTGCGTGAATATCGTACCAATGATAATTTACTCTTAATGTATTGTAATATGGAGGTAGGTCATGGAGGTGCGTCAGGAAGGTTCCAGCAATTCAAAGAAGTGGCTATGGAATATGCTTTTCTCTTACACCTCGAAAAATAAAAATAGAGATACGTAATAAATGTAGTAGCGGAGACCGATTTGGTTCCCCGCTTCAAAAAAAAAATAATGTAACGCTTATTTTTTGGTTAAATTATTCTGATTTCTCAAGATGTAAGTCCATTTGAGGAAAGGGAATACTTAAACCTTCCGTTTCTTCAAATTTCTCATATACTTTTTCATTCACGTAAAAATGAATATCCCAGTAATCTTCTTTTTTGGACCAGATACGTACCGTAAGGTTTACAGATGAATCACCAAGTGAACCCAGTTTAACAAAAGGTTCTGGATCTTTAAAAACCTGTGGGTGACTATTTATGACTTCTAAGATCGTTTCTTTAGCTAACTTGAGATTTTCGCCATAAGCAAAACCAAATGTGAAGTCAATTCGACGCGTATCCTGACGACTGAAATTTGTAATATTCCCTGTAGATAGGGGGCCGTTTGGTAGTATGATCGTTTTATTGTCGGGTGTGTGCAAAATGGTATGAAAGATTTGTATTTCTTTTACTGTACCACCTTCCCCTTGAGCCTGAATGTATTCATCGACTTTAATTGGTTTAAAGATGAGCAGCATTACCCCACCGGCTAAATTACTTAGTGTACCCGAGAAAGCCATGCCAATAGCTAAACCAGCAGCACCAAGGATCGCTATGAATGAGGTCATCTCAATTCCCAACTGAGAGAACGCAGTGATCACTGTAAGTATTTTTACAATGCCGTTTACCAGTGATCCCATGAATGTAATCAAGCCTTGATCAGACTCGCGTTTTTCTAATACGTTTTTCGTTACTTTAGAGAAAAAGCGCGCTAAACGAAACCCTACAAAGAGAATAATTAGTGCGATAAGAACGCTGATCCCAAAATCAACCAATACATCTATGATTTCGCTTTGGCTATATCCTAGAATAAGGTCCTCTTTTGTTTCATTGGTGTTATCCATAATATGTGTTTTATTTATAAAAAGTTCTTAAAAATAATAAAACGTAAGTATTATTTAGTCATTTTTGTAACAACGCTGGTTCGCAAATGTTTTTTGTTCTCTCCAAAATATCCTACTTTTTTATTAGCCCTTTCACATGGTTGATTTTAGTGATTGCTGGAATCTTATTCCTTAAAAAATCGCGCTGGAAGAAGCGAGTCAAATATGCAGCAGTTGTCATTGCATTGGTATTTAGTAATAGTTTTATCTTCAAGGAGGCCGTTCGATTATGGGAGGTGCCGGCTGTTTCGATTGATAAATTAGAGCATCATCAGGTTGGGATTGTATTGGGAGGCATGTTCGAATATGATAATGATACGGAACGATTGAGTATTCGTCGCGGAGGAGATCGGATTTGGCAGGCCATCGACCTATACAAGCTCAAAAAAATTGATAAATTATTACTGAGCGGTGATCACGGGTTTGTTTCGGACCGCGGACTTCACGAGGCGCAACAATTGAAATCTGTACTTGTACGCTGGGGGATTCCTAAAAAGGATATTCTTATTGAAGAAAACTCGAAAAACACCTATCAAAATGCAAAATTCACAGCTCAGTTACTCAAAACGTCATATCCTCATTTTGATTCATTTGTACTGATCACTTCAGCAAAACATATGAAGCGGGCACAGGCATGCTTTGAACAGCAGAACCTCGCGGTAACTCCTTTTTCGACTGATCCTTTTGTGGGAAGTGAGCGTGCATATCACTGGGATGAATTCATCGTTCCCAACGTACGAAATTTTCAATATTGGTTTTCCTTAAACAAAGAGTTGTTAGGGTACGTTGTTTATGATGCAATGGGTTATTTATGAAACATTATGAACTGAAAGATGGAGCGGTGGACTGGTTTCCTGATTTCCTGGATAGCAAATTGGCGGATAGTTATTTTGATTATTGCTATCGTTGGTTAAAGTGGGATTCAGGTACAGTGAAGTTATTTGGTCGCGAGCACCTGATTCCACGTAAGCAGATTTACTTCGCCGATGATGGCATCACGTATGGTTATTCAGGTAAGCGACTCAAGCCTTCCCGGTGGGATGATAAAGTGCTCGCGATTAAAGAAAAGATTGAAGCTTTAACAGGTGACCATTACAATGCTTGTTTGATGAACCTGTATCGCGATGGAAATGATAGCAATGGTTGGCACGCAGATGATGAGAAAGAGCTTGGGTCATGTCCAACGATTGCATCTGTTTCTTTGGGGGTAGAACGTCCATTTCACCTCAAACATAAAGCGACTAAAGAAAAACAGACTTTTCATCTAACGCACGGCTCATTACTGGTGATGCGGGGCGCTCTTCAACATTGCTGGAAGCATCAAATTCCAAAAACCAAACGTGTACACAGTCCGCGAGTAAACCTCACCTTTCGTAAAGTATACGAGACTTAATCATGATCTTGACTCTGTTTCCCTTTGGCTTTCAATAATACTTCTTTGAATTCGTGTAAAATGAGTGCAGTGGCTCCCCAAACAACACGCTTGTGAATGGCAAAGTGCGGGACATCTCGAAGAATTCTTTCATCCTGGAGATGGATATCCGTTTTTTGTAATGTGTCGCGCAGCAATAATTGTTTCAGATTAAAAGGTAGCATCTCATCCACTTCACGTGGATCAGGATAAAAATCTAAAACTCCGGAATATTCAAAAATATAGGGAAAAACATGGTATCCGCTCACTGGAATAAAAACGGGCGTGAGTTCTCCGATATGGCGCAAATGGTGCTTTTTTAAGCCTGTTTCTTCAACACATTCTCGTATTGCCGTCTGGATGAGGTCGCGTTCTCCTTTTTCGCGCTTACCACCTGGAAGACAGATCTGACCGCTATGAACACCGTTGTACGTTGGACGTTGAATGAGAATAGATGCAAGGCCTTCTGGTGATTTATAAATAACGAGTGCCACCGCGCTTTCCCGAATATGACTGGCGTGTTTCAATGCTTCGGAAGAACGCCCCCTTCCTATAGGTGACATGGCTACATGAGCATCTTCACCTGGAAGCTCCTCTATGAGAGTTTCCCGCAATGTATGTAGATCAACAGGCATGACTATTGAATTCGTGTGCTTTTTAAAATTTCCAAAATGTCGCTATGGTAGAACTGAATATCATTATCATTTGCAATCACCTGTAAAATGTAGTATCCAGGTTTGCTTTTGATGACTCCAAACTGATAATAGAGATGGTTGGAATAACTGGATTGTTGACCACGAACCGCTCCCATGTATATCGGATCTCCTTGAAACGTAGTGTCTATCGAATGAATAGACGTTGAAGCAGCACTGAGATTTTCTGTTCTCGAAGCGGTGATATAATCCAACAAAATTAATTCGTCTTTTTCATGGGTATTGTCTCTTTCATAGAATTTTCTGTAATAAGGCATATCGTCGTTCTTGATGAAATCTGCGGAGAAATGAAGCTTGTATTCATCACATGAAAAATTATTTTCATTAGATAGACTGAAATTCCTATTGTTTACCCGATAGAAACATTCCGGAAGATAAACATATATGCCGTGATTATCCCATTCCATCAGTTTTTCGGTAGCGTTGGAAGCGTCAAAATTTTCAAAACTAACCGGTAAATTTTTAGCTTCTTTTGTGTCACTGTCACATCCAGATGTAGTCAACATTAAACCAAGCACAAGCGAAAAAAAAGTACAAGTGTAAAACTGCAAATATTTCTTTGAGTTGTTCATAATATATTCGAATCAATACTATGCAAATATAAGAAAGTAATAGGTGGAAATAAATAATGCTTTTATCAAACCATTTGATTAGAAATTGCAAAGGTCAGTAAAAATTAAAAAGAGCGACACCGCTACAGCATCGCTCTTCAGATAATGATAAACTATAATTTGACGGTTTACTTTGCTACAATCTCCATCTCATTGATGAGGTTTTGAGCGCCACCAAACTTGTCGATTACAAAAAGTATATAACGTATATCACAAGATATTGTACGTTGAATCTCATCCTCAAAGAAAATGTCGCCCGACATGGCTTCCCAGTTGCCGTCAAAAGCTGTACCAATCAATTCGCCATCAGCGTTGATCACGGGAGATCCTGAGTTCCCTCCTGTAATGTCGTTATTGCTAATAAAATTGACAACCATTTCACCCTTGTCATTTGCATAACGACCATAATTTTTTTCTTCATACAATGCTTTCAACTTCGGAGAAACATGGAATTCTGGATTGTCCGGATCTTCTTTTCGAATACCTTCCTCTAGGGTGGTATAGATTGAATAAGTTGTATCCGCGTTAGGCGAATAGGGTAGGATATTTCCGTACGTCAAGCGCAATGTACTGTTCGCATTCGGATAGAATAATTTGTCCTCCTTCATTTTCCGATATCCGCGAATGAACATACGGTTAGCCCGTTTCAGATCAGTAGAAGCTTTCTGATACATTTCCTTTGATATAGCTGCCTTATGGGTGTTGTTTAAAGATTCAATTAACTTGAAAAGTGGGTCTTCTTGCAGCTCTTTTAAAGGAAAACTATCCGATTTTTCAACCAGTTTATCGAACTTTTTAAATTTCTTTTTCGAAGTAAACATTGATTTTCTCCGTAATTTCTTTACATAGCTATCGATTTTTCCATCTTTACCTAGTTCTTTGATCCGCTCAGGAAGGTACTTTTCATCAATATCTTCATAATAGGATTGGAGAAGTGTCGATAATGTGCGGTATTCAATATCCATATTTGCGCGATCATAAAAATCGAGAAGTGTAGCTTTCCATTGCGTATACTTATTCTTAGCCCATTCCTCTTTACCTTCTTTCAATGCATCTGCAATCATCGTAAAACGATAAACGTTGAGGTTGAGATCTACGGAGTAGATCATTTCCTTTTGGTAGGCTTTGAGGTGCACAAATTCATTCATTGCGTCGTACGCTGATTCAATTGTTGGCAGTACATCGGCATATTCAGGATGTTCTTCCGCGAATTGAGCAAAACTTTTTTCAATGGCACGTTTTTTTTCAGCCACTTTATTCTTTTTAACTTGTTTGGTCTGACCAATAAAATATTTCCAGTAATTGGCAACTTGAGCGTATTTAGAAGCATAATTTAACCGAACTTCAGTACTTTTTTCCATCTCTTCTTTCATGATCTTGAGTTTTTTTGCTCGAAGCTCCACGCGTTTGGGCTGTTCTATATTCACAGCTTGTTCAACACCGAAGGAGGATAGGTAGCGATCAGTAGATCCAGGGAACCCCATGACCATCGCAAAGTCACCTTTGTCATAACCTTTAATGGATATGGGTAGAGCATATTTTGGTTGCAGTGGTTGATTATCATCACTATAAGCAGCAGGTTGATTGTTTTGTCCAGCGTAAATGCGAAACATCGAAAAATCCCCAGTATGTCGCGGGTACATCCAGTTATCCGTGTCGTGACCGAATTTACCAATAGACTCGGGAGGAGCCCCCACTAAACGAACGTCTTTAAATTTTTCTGTAACAAAGAGATAGAATTCATTACCTTCAAAGAAGTCGCGAATAAAAGCATCGTAATGTGTACCTTCTATAGCCTCTCCAGTGATTTTACGAGATATACTAGCGATTTTCGCACTTCTCTCTTTTTCTGACATGTCATCCGTCAGGTTTCTGTTGATTTGTTCAGAAACGTCCTGAATACGAACAACGAATGTAGCAGATAAGCCTTCCACCGGAATTTCCTGATCGTGTGATTTAGCCCAAAACCCTTCTTCCAGATAATTGTTTTCTTCAGAAGAGGCATCTGCTATGGCATTATACCCACAATGATGATTGGTAAGAAGTAAACCTTTTTGAGAAATAACTTCTGCTGTACAGAAACCGCCAAAAGAAACGATTGCATCTTTAATTGATGCGTTGTTGATGCTGTAAATCTCTTCTTGAGTGAGATTCAACCCATGTTTTTTCATGTCTTCGTAGTTTCTACCCAGTAAGAATGGTAACCACATCCCCTCGTCGGCACGCAGCAACGGCGTTAATCCTAAACTTACGAGCAATACAAAAGCAATTATTTGTTTATTCATCATTTTTAATTTTAAATTTAATTTGAAATTAGAACCCCACAAAGTTAGGAATACGCCGCGTAAAATAGAAGATTTTGGACCAAACGTAATGAAGAATAAGAGGAGTAGTCAGAATTATTCGACGAACTTACGATTCTGGACTCTCAGTGATTCACGTTTGTTTTCATATAAAATGTGAATAACAACTTTCAAATGAGTTGTGATTAATAAATGATAATTCTATATTTGCCAGCTATTAAATAACAAACGACGGTTTTACTATGCGTAACAAAGGATTTTTTTGGTTTTTCACCATCTTGCTCATCGCGGTAAGTATTTATCAGATATCGTTTTCTTTTATAGGTAATAGTATAGAAGAAAAAGCGGAACAGCGCGCTCAGGAGCGAGTGGAAGAACTCAAAGCAAAAGCTGGGAATGAAGATGTAAAGTTGCCTAATGGGACTTATGTCAATTTCGAGAAAAATAATGAAGCAAAAGCACTGGCAAAGGCTGCTTATGTCAATGAACTGCTCAAAGAAAAGAATAACCAGGAGGTGTTTTTAGGAAATACCTTTAACGATATAAAAGAAAAATCAGTTTCTCTCGGCCTCGATTTGAAAGGAGGTATGTCGGTTACCTTAGAGCTCTCTATGGCAGATTTAGTGAAGAATGCTGCTCTAAATCCACGTGACTTGCACTTCAAAAAACCTTATGAAGCGGCATTAGATACGTACAACGCAGAAGGTGGTGATTTTATTGATCTTTTTGTTCAGAAACACCAGGAACTTTACCCCGAGCGCAAATTGATTCGTGAATTTTCTACTCAAGAAGTACTTGCCGATCTCTCTAATAAAGCTTCCGATGAAGAAGTGACCGATTTTTTGAGAAATCTTTCGGAAGGTGCGTTAGATGGTGTGGAGACCATCATGGAAAACCGTATTAATCAATTTGGTGTAGCGCAACCCAACATAACTAAAGATGATAATCAAAACCGTTTATACATTGAATTACCAGGTGTAAAGGATCAAGCAACTGTTCGTGATCGCCTTCAGAGTACAGCGAATCTCGAGTTTTATTTAGCTGTTAAAGGACAAGAGATTGGCGGTTTTTTCAATGATTTACTCGTTCAAAGTAAAGAAGGAGTAGATGACGATGAATTTGAAGATTTGTTCAGCGATGAAGAGGATTCTTCAGCGGTAGATGCAGCACAGGACTCTACACAACTGAATGAAGAGGCAAACGATGTTGCTGTTGCTGATTCGATGGATACGACTAGTTCTATTGAAGATGAATTGGCTGCTGAAGAATCGGATGCTGAGGACACTTCTTCGGTTGAATTGACTGAGTTTGGACGGATGTTCCAGGTAAATATCGACAGTGATAATCAATTTAGAAATAGTCCGCGTCTTGGATTTGCAAAGTCAAGTGATACGGCCAAGATCAATAAGATCATCAACGATAAGGCCGAAGAATTGATGATGGATAACATCCGATTCATGTGGGATGCTAATGCGATTGATAATCCAGATAGTGATACACTTTATTATACGCTTTATGCGCTAAAAGTACCTCAAGATCTAAAAGCGCGTGTAGGAGTAGATGATATTGAGAGTTCGCGCGTTTCGGTAGATCCTAATGATGGTAAAATTGGTGTGAGTGTTTCGATGTCAGGACGTGGCTCGGAAGAGTGGGCTGAAATGACTTCTGAAAATGTGGGTAATTTTATTGCAATTACCATGGATGATAAGGTGTTTAGCGCCCCTATCATCAATGGACCTATTACTGGAGGACAAACATTGATTTCTGGAAACTTTACGTCTGAAGAGGCAAAATCATTGACGAACTTACTCAATGCAGGTGCTTTACCGGCTCCTTGTGTCATCGTTGATGAGGCTGTTGTCGGGCCAACGATTGGTGCTGAAAATTCGCGCTCTGGATTGATTTCTTTTGCAGTTGCTCTGGCGATTGTACTATTATACATGGTATTTTATTACGGTCGCGCTGGTCTCATTGCTGATTTGGCATTGTTGATTAATATCGTACTTATCGTTGGTTTCTTAGCGGCATTTGGTGCTGTATTGACTTTGGCTGGTATTGCAGGTATTGTTTTGACGATCGGTATGTCTGTGGATGCCAACGTTCTTATTTTCGAACGGATCCGTGAGGAAGTAGCAGAAGGCAAAGGCATGAAATTGTCGATCAAAGACGGCTACAAAAATGCACTGACTTCTATTGTCGATGCCAACGTAACGACTTTACTCGTAGCAATTGTACTCAAAACATTTGGTACAGGACCTATCGAGAGTTTCGCTACTACGTTAATCATCGGTATTTTTACATCAGTTTTTGCTGCGGTGGTTATTACAAGATTGATTTTTGAATCACAAATTAGTCGTAAGAAGGTGTTTACATTCTCTACACCGATAACCAAAGGAGCGTTCAAAAGCTTGAACTTTCAGTTTCTCAAGAATCGCAAAAAGTTCTATATCGTATCGACTATTCTAGTAATTGCCGGAATTGTCGTGTTATCAACGCGTGGATTAAAACCAAGCGTTGAATTTGCTGGTGGAAGAACTTACGAAACGAAGTTTGAACAGCCCGTTGCCCAAGATGTAGAAAAGATTAAATCGCTGTTGCGTGAAAATCTGGTCGAAGAAAATGGAGCTCCGGCTTCGGTTGAGGTAAAAATGCGTAACTCAAATTATCGCGTAGAAATTTCAACGGATTACAAACAGAATGTACCCAATGCTCAGGGAGAAGTAGAGCAGGAGGTTTTAGCAGCCCTGGCAACAGTTGAGGGACAATATGGTGTAGCTGAGATTAAGAACAGTCGTTCGGTATCTCCTTCGATATCTGAAGAATTGAAGCAATCATCATTCATTTCGATAATCCTCTCCTTGATTATTATCTTTGTTTATATCCTGATCCGATTTGGAAAATGGCAGTACGGTCTCGGTGCACTTGTGGCTATGGGGCATGACGTCGTCATCGTTCTGGGACTTTTTGCATTGCTCCACGGTGTATTACCTTTTAATATGGAGATCGATCAAGCATTCATTGCCGCTATATTGACTGTTGTAGGTTACTCAATTAACGATACAGTGGTTGTATTTGATAGGCTACGTGAATACTTAAATAAATATAGACGTAAGGATCGCAAGGAGATTATGAATTTAGCCTTGAACTCTACGTTAAGTCGAACAATAAACACCTCACTTTCGACATTCT
This sequence comes from uncultured Flavobacteriales bacterium, assembly GCA_913056215.1. GTDB lineage: Bacteria > Bacteroidota > Bacteroidia > Flavobacteriales_D > Crocinitomicaceae > Brumimicrobium. The sequence continues at coordinate 21,035 of CAJXMN010000016.1, forward strand.
TGGTGTTGTTGATCATCTTCCTGTTCGATGGAGGAGCGATAAAAGGATTTATATTTGCCTTGATGGTTGGTGTAATCGTTGGTACCTACTCGTCGGTTTGCGTAGCCACACCAATTGTTGCAGATCTCGTTAAAGGTGATAAAAATAAAGAAGAATAAACTTATTCAACTATTCAGAAAGTCGCATCTTTACGATGCGGCTTTTTTTTTGCCTTTTTTGTCGATCACTGTGAACTTTATGCTTTTCCTGTTGTCTTCAAAGAAAAGTTGTTTATGCTGTTTGATACTTCAGTAAATGATAAGGATACAAGGCAATCGATAAAATCCTCGGTAGGCCGTCCCTATAATTTAGTGGATATGATGTTTCGGGGTGTAGGAAATATTGGTTGCTCACGCATGGAGGTAACGGCTTATTCAAAGCTCTTTAACGCAATTATGCAAAAAAAGAAACAAGCGGTTTTTGCAAACATAGCCTTGCGACCAAAAGGGTTGATCGTTGTTTTAAGCATTCGAACGAGCAACTATTCCTGGGTGATCCCGTTTCATTATTTGTCGGTATTTAAAACAAAAGAGTTGGTCATTCACGGTCAAGGTGAATATTTAAAGTTTAAGCTACTCGGCGATCAGAATAAGCAATTTATTTCGAAGATCTTAAAACTTCAGGAAGCATATAATCAACAAGGTTACTATGGCGGAATAGAGGTGTAAGTAGCACTTTTCAACTTTTATTTGATGTTGTGGTTTCTTTTTTTTTCGTGAATCTTGCGTCTGCAATTATTTGACTACCTTTGATAGGAATAAATTTTTAGTATTATGACTGGTTTATGGATAGCTATCGCGATAGTGGTGATTTTAGTGATTTGGGTAATTGTTATTTATAACACCCTTGTTCGATTGCGAGAAAATCGTGAAAATGCATTTGCTGACATCGACGTACAATTGAAACAACGTCACGACTTAGTTCCACAACTTCTTGGTGCAGTTAAAGGTTACATGGAGCATGAGCGCGAAACTCTGGAAAACATCACCAAGGCGCGTCAAAATGCTGTCGATGCTTCCACTGTAAATGATAAAATTGCTGCAGAAAAAGAATTGACGTCTGCTTTAAGCGGATTGAATATTCAAGTGGAAGCTTATCCAGATCTTAAAGCCAACGAAAACTTTATGCAGTTGCAAAATGAGTTGTCAGACATAGAGAACAAACTTGCGGCAGTGCGCAGATATTTCAATTCTTCGACTAAAGAACTGAACGTTTCCGTGCAAAAATTCCCTAATGTGATTTTTGCAGGGATGTTTGGCTTTCAAGAGGAGCCTATGTTTGATTTGGGAGATTCGAAACGCGAAGCGATGGAAGAACCACCAGAAATTAAGTTTTAGACGACTGCAAATTTTATGTCATTATGAAGTATATTGGTATCCAGCAACAGATAGCTGCAAATAATCGCAAGTCTGTATTACTGTTGATGGCTTTTCCGCTACTCGTTTTTTCAATGGCATATGCGGCTTTTTATTTCCTCAATTTTGATGAAGAGGGGGCTCCTGATGCCACAGCGATTTGGGATTTATTTTACCCCTATTTACCTTTTATTGGAATCGGCGTGATCATTTGGTTCTTGATTGCTTATTTCGCGAATGCTAAAATGATTAATGCAGCAGCTCGTTCTAAAACGCTTACCCGTAAAGAAAACATGCGTGTTTATAATCTTACAGAGAATCTCTGTATGAGTGTAGGTATGCGTATGCCGCAATTGCGCATCATTGAAACAGATGCGTTAAATGCTTTTGCCAGTGGAATCAATGAAAAAACGTTTACGGTCACGTTGACGCGCGGTATTGTTGAGAAGCTAGATGATGAAGAGCTCGAAGGTGTTATAGCACATGAGTTGATGCATATCAGGAATAATGATGTGCGACTATTAATCATCTCCATTGTTTTTGTAGGAATTTTCTCATTTCTCGTTCAGGTAGCCTTTCGAAGTATTCTGTACGGTAGTATTTCTGGTGGTCGAAAAAGAAATAACGATGGTAAAGGCATGATAGTTATTCTGGTTATAACCCTGGTAGCCTATTTATTATCGATGCTATTTAAGTTTGCGCTGAGTAGGAAGCGCGAGTATCTTGCAGACGCTGGAGCTGTTCAGATGACGAGGAACTCTGAAGGAATGGCTCGAGCACTCGAAAAAATTTCTGGCAATCATCATGTTGATAAGGTGAAAAGTGAGGATGTTCAGCAATTATTTATAGAAAATGCTCCAGAAGATACGAGTGCCGGTTTCCTCGGTGGTTTAGGAGGTTTATTTTCTACACATCCTCCGATTGAAAAGCGCATCAAAGTGTTACGTCAATTTTAATTATCCTTTTTTCGCTACATTGCTTTTTGAATGCAGCGATCGTTCATCACGTTTGAAATCTTAACGAGCGATAAAGAATTACTCGCTGGAAATGACTTTTCCATTGACGTATCGTTCTTTTAAAACAAGGTCCCCATTTTTATTATAAATAAAACTTTCTCCATGTATAATCCCGTTTTCATAAGGGATTTCTAAATAAACTGTGGTATCGTGAGGAGCTGGAAAATAGCGCTCACAAACTCCTGTAAATGGTTCGTCGTAGAGGTAGGCTATTGGTTTACCGTACTTGTTATCTTTTTTCTCAAGCTCTTCACAAGCACAGCGTTCTTGATTTCCTACCGAGGTACGTACCTCTTTTCCTCCTTTGTAAATACTGCGTCCGATTGTATCTCCTTTTAAGGATAAAAGAATGCGATTTCCGTATAGTTGACCTTTGAAAAGTTGTCGCTTTTCGTACTTTTTATCACTGTTGGGATACTTGAGATAGCAACGTCCTGTATACAGGGAATCCTGACGATAGAATTTGCCGTTGCGCTCTTCTAAATCTGCACAATGACAATCGGGGAGGTATTGATAGACTGAAAAATCGTCTTTTTTAATTCTTGCCTGAATTTCTTTCCATTGGGGCTGTTGATTGCAGGCAAAAAATAGGATTGCGCATAAAATGAAGGTATGTTGAAGGATGCTTTTCATAATATTTTTAACTTTGAACTTAAACGCTGAATTTGCGGTCAAAAATATCAATTTTGTCCATGTAATCAAAAGTTACAGTTTTGCCTCATATAAAAAATGCGCTTATCCGTTATCGGGTGATTGATAAGACCCTGAGAAATGCATATCATCCTTATCCTACGAAACAAGATATCCGATTCGCTTGTGAGGAAGCACTGTATGGAGACGCCTCAGGTAATAATATTTGTGATTCAACCATTGAGAAAGATCTTTTCGCCATGCGTGAAGAACACGATGCTCCCATCAAATATAGTAAGAAGGAAAAAGGTTATTTTTATGAGGATCCAGACTTTACAATCAATGAAATTCCTCTCTCGGAAGATGATGTTGAATCGATACAATTTGCGTTAAGTACCCTGTCGCAATTTCGGGATACAGCTATGTTTAAGCAGTTCGGCTTTGCACTGGATAAAATTGTTGATCGTGTAAACGTGGATCAGTCACGAAAGCAAGGTGATATTGAAGGATTTGTTCAGTTTGAACGAGGAGCTACTAAAACTGGGAGTGACCATTTGGCACCATTACTCAACACTATTAAAAATAGAAAGATCGTTTATTTTGACTATGAAAGTTTTATATCTCAAAATCGTAAAAAAAGAAAGGTTTCTCCGCTGTTGTTGAAAGAATATAATAATCGCTGGTATTTGATATCATACGATTATGTCAAGCAGGATATTATTACGTATGGTTTAGATCGAATGTTTGAACTAGAAGCAACGGAACAAGAAGCACATGTACCAGAAAATTTTGACCCTGATCTATTTTTTAAATACTCAGTAGGTATAACTGCGAGTAGGAATGCTACCCCACAAAAGATACTTTTCGAAGCCAATGCTATTGCATCGCGTTACATTGACTCTCAACCATTTCACGAGAGCCAGGAAATAGTAGCAACTGCCGAAAATGGTTCTCAATTTTCATTATTTGTTGTGGTTTCTGAAGAATTGATTCGAAAACTTATAAGTTATGCCGGAGAAATAAAAGTACTCCAACCGAAAACGCTGGCGGATGAACTAAAAAAGCGTGCAGCTGAAATGATCGATCGATATCATAAAGAACACGATTGAGCTTGTGCTCAATGATTTAGGCTTATAAATTATTGTAAACCTTGAACTTTGCTGACTGATTCTACGTTTAGAAATAAATATGCTATTCGATTGAACCCCTTCTGAATTTAACTGTACACGGTAGTATAAAATCTGATGTTATGGTGTATAAATTCGTTTTCATTTTCTCGTTTTTTTATTTTGGAATAGGTCTTTTACGGGCTCAAGAGGTCAGTGGGAACATGCGATCTTCAACTGAACAAGTTTTAGCTTACGGAAATGTTGATATTTATAAAGGAGAAGATAAAATTGCGGCAGTATTAACTGATGCAGAAGGGAATTTTAACGTCAAGTTGGATACAGGTATGTATCGCATTGAAGTGCAATATGCTGGTTATGAAAAACAAGTAGTAAATGCACGCGTTGATGCCTCGCGCTCGCTTAATTTTGAACTTCAGTCGGATAAGAGCTATAAGCATCCTGTTGGTGAGAAGGATCGTGGTTCCTCCTCATACTCCGAGGCGGACGAGCGGAAACGTTTGTTTTCTCATTCAAAAGAGAAGACTGAAATAACTTCCGTGTCATCTGTTGAGTATTCGAAATCTAAACATGTTAAAAAAGCGGATGGCGTGAGTTTGTCGGATAATAGAGTTGAGGCGGAATCGGGTGTTCTCACCGCGGGGGAAATCAACGATTTTCGCAAGTGGGAATTATGGTCAGATATAGTCAAAGATGAATTACAAGATTATCAAACGTTTTGGAAAATTGAGCCACGTCAGCGATATATGGTTGAATTAACGAATCAAAACCAGCTTCCAATAGTAGATGCTACCGTGCAATTGGTGAAACCCGATGGTTCCATTCTTTTCAAAAGCCGAACTGATAATACAGGGAAAGCCGAACTTTGGGGTAGTTTAATCCTTAATCAAGGCATCTATTCTTCCTGTTCAGCATTCATTATACATAAAGGGAAAACGTTTCGTATACGCCATCTAACACCGTTTAGTGAGGGTGTCAATCAAAAATCGATTCAGGTCGATTGCGAGCAGACGAAAACAGTTGATATTGCTTTTGCCGTTGATGCTACGGGATCGATGGGAGACGAGATTAAATTTTTAAGAAAAGAACTAAATAACGTAATCTACCAAACGAAAAATGCACATCCTGAATTGACATTTAATTTTGCAAACGTATTTTATCGCGATCAAAACGAGGCATATTTAACCAGAAAACGAGATTTTAGTCCTGTCCTTTCGAAATCTGTTGATTTTATCTCAGCACAAAATGCAGCTGGTGGCGGTGATTATGAAGAAGCTGTGGAAGTGGCATTAGATGAAGCTATCAATGAACTTTCGTGGTCTGAAGAGGCCCGGTCACGTATACTGTTTCTCATACTTGATGCTCCACCACACAATAGTCCAGAAATACGTTCCAAATTGGACGCTCTCATGCGACAAGCCTCAGCAAATGGTATTCGTATTATTCCATTGGTGGCAAGCGGTATTAACAAAGATGCAGAGTATTTGCTGCGCTGCATAGCGCTTGCAACAAATGGGACTTATGCTTTTTTAACTGATCACAGCGGTATTGGAGGTAGTCACATTGCACCGACAACAGATGATTACGAAGTCGAGTTGCTTAGTGACCTTATGATTCGAGTAATAACTTCTTACATTTACTTACCTGATTGTGAAGCCCCTGTATCGGAAGATGAAATGGAAGATCTTGTACAGGATGATCGGGATGAGAACGAACAAGATCAACTCGAATGGACGATATGGCCCAATCCAACGCGTGGCGTTTTAAATATCAAGGTAGACCGCGATATTGAAGAACTATTTCTCACCGATTTGTCAGGTAAAATCCTGGAGCGATATACAGCTATTCGTAAAAATAGAGTGCTCAGAAGAGACCTTAGTCAATACGCAAGGGGATTATATCTCATTAAGTTTACATATGGAGATCAGGTCTATACGAAAAAAGCAGTACTTCAATGAGGGAGCTAATTCTTTAAACAGTACAAGAACCGAGGCGCGCCTTGGGCTTCACCTTTTACAAGGTTATCCTTTAAATTAAGACTTTAAAGTGGAGTTTTTGACATCATATTCCACTTCGGACTTTTTGGCTATACAGTTTTATGCCTGGCCTATATATTCATTGATGTCTACAAGCTGCCATCTATTCACTCAGTAATGGAGCTATGTGTCGTTCCTTTTTGTCTGCATAGATATCTTTAATCTTCAGTAAAATAGCAGTTTCTTCAACACCTCCAAAATCGGGGTTTTTTGCTGTGCCAAATGTGCGCATAGTAGGGGAGAGGTGCATGTAGATATTCATTAATGGTGGGATGATAGCACCACGCGATCTCACATATTGATTGAGCACTTTAAAACCTTCTTTAAAATCATAGCCATTAAGCAATTCTTTAAATTTTGCTTGATTGCTTTTTTGATCGATTGGATAGCGTGATTTTGCCAGATTATCGGGATCAGGGAAATAATGATGAAGAAAATAAAGTAAAAAATCCCTGCTTTCAAGGTCGTAATCTGGGTACATAGTGACTTTACCAAAAAAATATTCCAGGTTTGGATAAACGACCGTAAGTACTGCCAAACCATCCCAAATATTGTCAAGCGCGTAAAGTCCTTTTCTCGGATTTACTGAAGGTTGATAATTGGGTTGGACCCAACTTCTACCTAACTCAATAGTTTTTGGAAGATATTCTTCGCGAAATTCTTTCGAAAAACTAAAATAGTGCGAAGTACTCATCGGTATGAAGTCATCTTCATTATCCGTTAATATTTTTGCGCAATCGATGAAGCGATAACCACCAATCACCTCTTCATCTTCAGGACTCCAGACGATGAGTTGTTCATAACAATGATCGTTAATATCGTATTGATCCAGATCCAGTGATTTTTTGGTACCACCTCCCGCCGAACGAAAGGATAATTCACGTAATCTTCCTATTTCATTAAGTGTATGAGGAGAATTGTGGTAATTAACAATGTAAATTTCATTGTTTCCCTTGCGGGTCGTACGTGCAAATCGTTCAGAAGTCAGCTCACTTTTTATTAATGAACGTTCTACTGGAGGGATAATTTTTTCAACTTTTTGTGTCATGCTATTGCTTTAATTCGTACACTTTTTCTTTCACATATTGCGCCCACTCGTCTGGAGTTTTCGTTTGGTTAAATTGACCAGCATCAAGGGGCGCTCCAAATGTAATCGTTATTTCCTTGTCGTTTTGTTTGTATAATTCATTAACAAGATAAAGCATTTCAATGTTTGCCTTAATGCCAACTGTTTTGCGAAGTTTATATAAATTATAGAAAAAATTAGTCAATTCTCCATCAATATGGACAGGGATAATTGTCTTTTTGTATTTGATTGAGCGAGTGACAAATGTTTTTCTCCATTTAAGGTCACCACCTTCCTGGCCTTGCTTTCTTGAAACCAACCCTGCAGGAAATATGCAAAGAAGCTCATTTCCTGCAAATGTCTCATCCACTTTTCGAAGTGAAGCAGCAGCATTTTTGCCATGTTTATTAATACCAACAAAGATGGGTTGTAGGTTTTCCAAATGAAGTAGAACATCGTTTACTACAAATTTGATATCCTGACGAATTTCGTGCAAAACGGTAACCAATGCCATTGCATCCATACCTCCAAGCGGGTGCTCGATGGCATGAATTGCTCCTCCTTCTTTGGGAATGTGTTGCTCCCCCTTACTCGTTACGCGAATGTTGAATTTCTTCATAACGGATAAACAAAATTCAATGGGTGAATCGTTGCGATGTTCGTAAACGAACTCATTGACATCTTTCTCGTGAAGAATTTTTTGTAAATACGATACGATAAATCGCGGCATGCGTTTTAGCAAGTTTGGATTTTTATCGTGAATAACTTGTTTTACATCAATGATTTTGTTTTGACTTTTCATTGGTGTTTTTTCGTGGAATCAATACTTATAAATCCAGGCACCAGGAGCCTTTTGACGCACGGTAATGACCGCTTTTTTAGCAGCCTGGGAACTAGGGAAGCTTTGTGCACTCACGTAGTGCATACCGTTTAGTTTGCCTATAATTTTTGCGTCGAGTCCCTTGCTTTTAAGGTTCGTCACTAATCCCTTGGCGTTGGCAAGTTGCTTAAATGTCCCTGCAATAAGATGATAGTTACCACTTGACGATTGGTTAAACTGAGATGACGCTGCATTTTTTGTATCGCTAGATTCGTTTGCTGTTTTTTTGGAATTTTGTTGGTCATCAGCTTCATCCTTACCTTTGTTATCATCTTCACTTTTGCTTTGATCTTCTTTCGATGCAGGTTGAGCATTGTCTTTTGACTTGCTCGCTTGTCCTTCGTCTTCGGAGGCATCCTTTTCGGTTTGTGAATCTCCTGAATTTTCAGCGATTTTTTTGTTTTTACCTTCTGCTGAGTCATCAAATTCATCCCATCCCATGTAGGATTCTACTTGATCATAATTGAAGTATACATAAGTGGCACCAGCTCCTGCGAGAATAACGATAATCAGAACAACCCATAAAACGGGACTGGTCTTACGCTTTTTATCTTTTTGCTTCTTTCCAGCAGAAGATTTTTTAGTATCCTTTTGTTTTGACTTTTTTTCGGATGCTGACTTTTTACTGGAAGCATCTTTACTTTTAGAGGCAACCTTATCTTTTTTATTAGCTTTCTTTGAAGTTACGTCTTTATGCGCACTATTCGAGCTTTTCTCTGCTGAAGCATCTTTTTGATGTTCATCTGTAGAAGGTTTTGTATCCGACGAAGCACTTTCTTTTTTCTCCTTGGAGGAAGATGTATCAGACACCTCATGAGTGTCATTTTTTTGATCGTCAGAAGAAGGTTTTTCTTTTGTGTGCTCCGTATTATCATCATTTTGAGTTGCTATAGGCTCATTTGAAGTGGAACTTTCTTGATTGAGACTCCCTTCGAATTCAATTTCTCCATCATTATTTTTAGAGAAGCTACCGAGCCCATAAATATCATAGCTTTCGCCTTTATCGAGTTCAAGTTGAACGTCTCTTACGTATTTAGCAACAGAATTCTGCGCTTCCTGGAGGTCCATATTGGATTTTTTGACAAGCAACTCATCCAGTTTTCCGTCATTGTATTTGAGGTACTCATTGAACATAAGATTACCTTGTTCTTTATCTTCAATCACAATAGCGCCAAAATCAGGAAGTATAACTTTGTCGTTTTGCTCCAGTAGTTGTCTTAGAAATTTGTCCATAACACAGAATTAAGCAAATAAATATAGGAAAAAGATTAAAATTGTTCTTTAAAATTGAAAGTTTCCTTCAAACGAGGACCTTTTTCCGTCATTTTGAGCGTACAACACTCGTTTTGAACATCGTGCTCGAGAAAGAGCACATAAGATTCTTCCACCGCTTTTTTGAGAAATTTTTCTTTTTCATCTAACGTTTTTAAAGGTCTCGTATCGTATCCCATTACGTAGGGCAGTGGAATATGACCAATCGAAGGAAGCAAATCAGCCATGAATACTAATGTTTTTCCTTGGTAACGGATGTGTGGAATCATTTGACTGTCGGTGTGTCCATCCACAAACAAAACGTCAAAATCAGGGAATACGTTTTTGGTATAGTCTCCGTTGCGCTCTATAAATTCGAGTTGACCGGACTCCTGGATGGGTAAAATATTTTCCTTTAGGAACGAAGCTTTTTCGCGATTATTGGGTTCAGTAGCCCATTTCCAATGATTTTTGGTGCTCCAGTGCGTTGCATTCTTAAATAGCAATTCCAGCTTTTCACCATTTTTTTGAACCGCCCCCCCACAGTGATCAAAGTGAAGATGAGTAAGGAAGACATCGGTGATGTCATCGGGACTGAACCCTAGTTTTTTCAGGCTACCCAATAATGTGGCGTCACCGTGCAGGTAGTAATGCGAGAAGAATTTATCGCTCTGCTTTTCTCCAATTCCAGTATCAATTAACACTAAACGATCATCGTATTCAACGAGCATACATCGCATAGACCAACTACACATGTTTTTTTCGTCGGGCTCGTTAGTTCTCGACCACAATGTTTTTGGTACAACGCCAAACATGGCTCCACCATCTAATTTGAAGTTTCCAGTTTCTAATGGATGAATTTTCATGATCTTGTTTTTTCGTGAAGTTATTATTTCTTATGGGAAGAAAACTGTTTTTTACCAATGGATCTTCAACTTTTTTTCAACATAAACCGTTCAGATGTCTTCATAAAGCCTTCATAGAAAAGCGTTACCAAAACCCAATAAAAGTGATTAACTTCGCACTGATTCATGTTTAATTAAAAGCGATGAAATGAAAAGAGTATTGAAATTAACAATATATGTGTTGGTCACGCTTGCTTTGTTTTACATCCATTATTCGGAATCCTATTTACATGATACTATTGAGCGCTATAGGTTGATACGGCTTGTTATAGGTTTTGCTATTTTTTATGCAGTAGTGAATTCAGCAGCACTGTTAATCAAATGGTCCTATTCTCGTAGGTTACATATTAAGGAAGGCCAAAAAAACAATGTACATTATGGTGTAGAAAATATTGCCAAACTCGTTATTACTGTGGGGTTTGCTACTACTGTTCTCAGTGCTCTTGGTATTCAGCTATGGGAGGTGATCACGTCGATAACCATAGTAGCAACAGCTTTAGCTATTTTGACAAAAGAGTACATTGCAGATTTTTTAGTGGGTATCCATTTGAGTTTTTCAACCATGTTTGAGGTAGGGGACTTTGTCAAGGTAGATGAAAAAAAAGGTGAAGTACTTGGTATTAATATGTTGAAAACATTGATTAGAAATGAAGATGACGACATTGTTTTGTTGCCAAATACAAAAGTTTATTACAACGAAATCGTTAATTATACGCAAAGAGATATTCGTCAAATGAGTGTGGATTTTCAGCTGGGAAAGACATACATATCGGCAACTGATCAACTGAAAAAGCGTATTGAACATTCTCTGAGTGACCTTGAGCAGTTTATTGAGGTGGATTCTTATGAATTGGAGGTGTTGAACGTAAAGAATGGTTTTTTTGATTTAAAATTTAATTATACACTGCGGGAAGTGAGCATGGATATTCATCGTATAGCCCGGAAATTAATTATTCAGGAGGTATATCAATTTATTTTGGATACAGATAAAGCAAAATTGAATGCTGGAGACCAATAGACTTAATTAGTAATGATTGTTGTTTCGGCGATTGCATCGGCGAGGGATTTATCCCTAGCTGATGGAAGCGTAATCTATATGGTAGTGGCTGAAGCCACTTGAAGATTAATAGATCATTTAATAAAAAGCAAGCCGTTGAAACGTCCAGGAAGTTGGAAATGACATCTATTGCTTGCGGGATTGCCTGTCCGCCAGCAGGCGGGAATCCCGCAGCAATAGAATGCTCAATCAAAAAGCGTTGCATCGCGATGTATCGAGACCGTCGAGATGCGATGCACTGATTCAACCGAAGTGAGCCCGTCCAGATAAGCGAAGCCGAAATACGTCGCTTTAATCAGGATCCAAAAAAAAGCGATTCCTTTAAAAGAATCGCTTTTTTTAATAAGATATTGATTGGATTATCTTTTTTCGATTGGAACGTAATCACGTTCTGTTTCTCCCGTATAGATTTGACGAGGACGACCAATTGGTTCTTTATTTTCAACCATTTCTTTCCATTGTGCAATCCATCCAGGCAGTCTACCTAGTGCGAACATCACTGTAAACATCTCTGTGGGAATGTTCAAAGCTTTATAAATAATACCAGAGTAGAAATCAACGTTAGGATAAAGTCCACGCTCAACAAAGTAAGGATCTTCAAGCGCAATCTTTTCGAGTCGCTTCGCAATGTCTAATGAAGGATCTTCTACACCTAACTTTTCTAATACATCGTCACATGCCTTTTTAATAATCTTAGCACGAGGATCAAAGTTTTTATATACACGGTGTCCAAAGCCCATAAGACGGAAAGGATCGTCTTTATCTTTCGCTTTTGCTACCCATTTTTCGAGATCTCCACCATCTTCCTTGATTTTATCAAGCATTTCAATTACTGCTTGATTGGCACCACCGTGAAGCGGCCCCCATAGTGCTGAAACACCAGCAGAAATTGAAGCGTATAAGTTTGCTTGAGAAGAACCAACAATCCGTACGGTTGAAGCCGAACAGTTTTGCTCGTGATCTGCATGTAGAATCAATAGTTTGTTTAATGCTTCTGCAACCACAGGGTCTGGTTCATAATCCTCTGTGGGCATGGAGAACATCATGTTTAAGAAGTTCTCACAATAACCTAAATTGTTTTTAGGATAAACAAAAGGATGACGCATTGCATTTTTGTAAGACATAGCCGCCAACGTAGGCAACTTTGCAATCAAACGATGAATAGTTAAATCAATAGCTTCTTTTGGACGATTAGGATCTTGAGATTCTGGGTAAAATGTTGAGAGGCTACACACCATTGATGCCGTAACACCCATAGGATGAGCTTTGGCGGGGTAGGCCTCAAAAAATTGCTTCATGTCTTCGTGAACGAGTGTATGATTGGTAATACTCGCTTTAAAGTCAGCTAATTCTTTTTTGTTTGGAAGTTCGCCGTAGATTAATAAGAACGCTACTTCTAAAAATGTTGCTTTTTCTGCCAACTGCTCAATGGGGTAGCCGCGATAACGAAGGATTCCATTCTCACCATCCAGGTAGGTAATTGCACTCGTTGTGCTCCCTGTGTTTTTGAAGCCTGGATCTATTGTAATGCATCCCGAAGTTCCTCGCAATTTTTTAATGTCAATTGCTTTTTCATTTTCAGCCCCTGTAACTACAGGGAATTCGTAGGACTTACCACCAATTTCAATCTTTGCAGTCTCGCTCATTTCTGTTTGTGTTTTTTAGTTAAAAATTCGGTTGTCTAAGATAGTAAAAACTTTGACATCACCGCGGGAAATTCTCCCTTTTTATAAAAAAACACAAATCTGTTCTTTTTGTTTAACCAAAGCCTCTTACTGCTTATGCATTTAATGCTAGAAGAAAACAATAGAAGGTATATTTATAGATTATTCAACGTGTATTTGAGCATCATTTGGTATAGGTGATTTCGCGTATTTCCACCATAAATACCATGGTCTTTATTAGGGTATATGAATGAATCAAATTCTTTGTCAGCTTTTACTAAGGCTTTGGTCATTTCCATTGTGTTTTGGACGTGTACATTATCATCTCCGGAACCATGGATAATGAAATAATTGCTTTTGAGTTTCTTGACGTGATTAATTGGTGAGTTGGTGTCGTATCCCTCAGCATTTTCCTGTGGTGTTCGCATAAATCGTTCCGTATAGATATTGTCATAATAGCGCCAGTTAGTAACCGGTGCAACTGCAATCCCCATTTTAAATACATCGGCTCCTTTAGTCATAGCTAATGATGCCATGTAACCACCATAACTCCATCCCATAACACCAATGCGTGTACTGTCAATGAAGGGTTTACGCCCCAAGTGTTTTGCTACATGAATTAAGTCTTCTGTTTCGTACTTTCCAAGCTGTAAATAAGTACTTTTTTTAAAGGTAGCCCCTCTATACATTGTACCTCGCGTGTCGACACTTACTACGATATACCCCTTTTGTGCGAGCAGTTGGTGATAAGCAAAGTTTCCACTGCCGTATTTATCTTCGACCATATTAGATCCGGGGCCACAATATACATGGAAGTAGAGCGGGTACTTTTTAGTCGAATCAAATTTCGGTGGTTTGATCATCCATGCGTTGAGATCGTATTGAGCACCAGGAACTTTAAAAAAGGTTTTGGGTTGAAAGTTATATTGTTGTAAAGCCATATTTAAATACTCGTTGTCCTCGAGTATTTCTATTAAGGTGCCATCAGCCTTGTGTAGAGAGAATACGGCCGGCGTATTGGCATTGCTCCAGCGATTAACGAAATATTTCATACCTTTTGAAAATGTGGCGTCATTGGTACCTTTATTGTCGCTGATTTTTATTTTGTCTGAACCATCTAACTGAATAGAATAGAGTGCTTTGTATGGAGCTCCTTCTTCCGCCGAAATATAATAGATGGTTTCCGTTTCCTCATTGATGCCTTTAAATTCAACCACGTCCCAGTCACCATCGGTGATTTGTTGCTGTGACCCGTCGATTCCAATTTTGTAGATATGGTTGTAACCATCCTTTTCACTCGTGCGAATAAAATGCGCACCATCCTTCAAAAAGTAAAGGTTGTCGTCAATTTCGACATAGGCATCGTCTTGTTCTTCATAAATTACTTCCGATTTTAGTTTCCTCTGATCGACGTCAATCCAATGATATTTTAAATGATTTTGATGACGGTTGAGGGTAAGGGCCATGAGTTTATTTTTCACATTCGAATATTTAATGCGTGGAATGTATTCGTAATCACCAATATCTACTTTGCGTTTTTTTCCGTTTTTGACGCGAGCCACATATAGGCACACTTTTGAATTATCTTCTCCAGCTTTGGGGTACTTGAAGGTGTAAGGACTGGGATATAGTGCGTTGTAATACATCATGGTGAATTCCTTGACGTCAGATTCATTGAACTTTAAAAAAGCGATGTGTTCACTGTTGGGAGACCATTCATATGCTTTTGTGTAAGCGAACTCTTCTTCGTATACCCAGTCTGTGGTTCCATTAATGATGTTATTCATTTCGCCATCTTCTGTGATCGCTTTAATTTTACCAGAGGATATCGTTTTAACGTATAAATTGTTTTGATGGATGAAGGCGACTTTTTTTCCATCAGGAGAGTATGAAGCTAGCGTTTGAGGACTCAATTCTGGTGCAAGCGGACTTAATTCTTCTGTTTCCCGGTCAAATAAAAAATACTCAGCGAAAAAACTACGACGGTAACGTTTCTGCCGGTTAGTGGTCAACAAAATTTTTGATTCATCGTCGTTGAATTCATAACCATCCACTTGAAGGGCTTCATCTTTATAATCAAGTAGTGTTCCATCAAGTAGCAATTCACCCATCTCGTCCATGGCTGTGAACGCGTATTTCATAATTGATTTGCGTCCGTTAATTTGCGTAAAGCGGGTAAAGTGTTCTCCGTCATTCATAGAACGAAAACCGCTCACCTTACTTCCGTAAAATTCGTATTCTTTCCAGATTTTTTCGACAGTAATCGAGTCCTTTTTGTTGTTTAACTGACCAAATACGAAAAGGGTTGTGAACATTAGAAAAACTGTGAGTGATATCGCTTTATTCATGAGAATCATTTGTTTTTAGAGCGAATATATAAAGAAAAAAAGGATTTATTCTGTACTGTTTTTAACGATAAAACAACAATTGTTAATAATTCAATAATACGGAGTCGCACAAAATGACTTAATTTTGCAATGAAAATCATTTTGTGTTCACCTTGACGAGTAATGCACTCTGAAACCACAAAAAGATACAAAACAAAAGCATGAAGAACTGTTAGAAATAGTGAACTTTAAATGTCTGTTAGGGCTAGCGTGATTTATCTTTTGGTGATCGAATATGTAAAAAAATCAATAATTATAATAGTATGAAACAATTATTACTTTCAGTAGGATTGTTGCTAGGTGCAACGATTAATGCTCAAGAATGTTCCGAGTTGTTTATCTCAGAGTATGTCGAAGGATGGTCCAACAATAAAGCGGTTGAGATTTATAACCCAACAGGTCAGTCTATTGATCTGAGTAACTATTTAATTCAACGTTATTCCAATGGAAGTACCTCTGCTACTACGCAAAATTCGGTACAATTGACAGGTACTATTGAGGCCTATGATGTTCACGTAGCTGTGATCGATAAGAGAGACCCTGCCGGGACAGGTCAAGAAGCCCCCGTTTGGGACTCACTTCAGGCGCGAGCGGATGAGTTTTATTGTCCGGATTATGGTGTGTCAAATGCGCTTTATCACAATGGGAATGATGCTATAATGTTGTCCAAAGGATCGTTGAACGATTTGAATAATGTTGAAGTCATTGACGTATTTGGAAAGATTGGGGAAGATCCCGATAATGGAAACTGTAATACCAACGACTATTCAACGTGCGGATGGACGACAGAAGATCCATATGTTGCACCAGCAGGAGAGGTGGTAACAACAGATCATTCATTAATACGTAAATCTACGATCCAAGAAGGTATTTCTGATTTGAGTGCTGTTTTCAGTAATCCGTTCAATCCATTGCAGGATTGGGATTCTATTCCTCCTGTCATTCCTATGGTTGATTCCAATGGAGATACCGTTTATCAGCAAGATGGTGTAACGCCACGCATTGAAGGAAACTGGAAGTCTTTGGGATCACACGAATGTGATTGTAATGCAAACAGTTTAAATACGGCTGCTTTGGTGAGCGTTAGCATTCATCCGAACCCATCTAATGACGGGGTGTTCGAATTTGCAGGAGAACAAACGATTACGCAAGCGGTTGTTTATACCACACTTGGTGAAGTTGTTCTTGAGAAGAAGAGTGTTCAAGGTATATCTTCCCTTAAAATAACTCCTAATAGCGGTGTTTATCTCGTGAAGATTCGCACTGCTAAAGGAGGAGTCACAACGAAACGTGTCGTGATCAATTAATTAAATATTATAAACAACGGGGAGCAAAGGCTCCCCTTTTTTTCTACTATGTCAGTCATTAATAAAATATTTCTGCTGTTTTTAACAGGGATCTCATTTTTGGGGAGTGCTCAGCAAGGAACACTTCAAGGAAAGGTTGTTGATTTAGCTACAGATGAGCCAGTTATAGGTGCTTATGTCTATATATCTGATGAATTTCGCTCCAAAGCAAAATTAGATGGTACCTACAAGATTAGCGGCATTCCTTATGGGGAATATGTAGTCAAAGTTTCGATGTTCTCCTATGATACCATTGAAGTGAATGTCAAAATCGATCAACCCATAGTTAATAAAGATCTGTCCATGGGTAGTACCCAGGAAATGGAAGAGGTTCAAGTGATCGGTCAGTTGGCTGTTGATCGCCAAACCCCAGTTGCGGTGAGTACAGTTTCTGCTCGGGAAATTGATGAAGAGCTGGGGTCTCAAGATCTTCCGATGATTCTCAATTCAACCCCTGGTGTTCACGCTACACAACAGGGTGGAGGAGATGGTGATGCTCGCATCAGTATACGCGGTTTTAGTCAGCGAAATGTGGGTGTGATGATCGATGGTGTTCCCGTTAACGATATGGAAAATGGCTGGGTATATTGGAGTAATTGGTTTGGTTTGGATCAAATCACCAGTCAGATCCAGGTTCAGCGTGGTCTTGGTGCCACTAAACTAGCGATGCCATCAGTTGGAGGAACAATGAACATTATAACCCAACCCACAGGTGGCGAGCGTATGATCAAGGTTAATCAAGAATATGGAACGGGTAATTTTCTGCGCACCTCTTTTTCCTATAAATCGGGGAAATTAAAAAACGGTTGGGGTGTACTATTTTCAGGTTCTTACAAACAAGGAGATGGATGGGTTGATGGACTCTACACGCGCGGTGCTTTTTATTATTTGAAGGTTCAAAAGCGCGCTGGAAAACATCTGTTATCTTTCACGGCGTTTGGTGCGCCTCAAGAACATGCGCAACGATCCTTTAAACAGTCTATCGCATACTGGGATTCAGACTTCGCAAGAGATTTGGGTGTTCCCGTCAATCAAAATGAATCGAATATTGATAACGGAATTCGTCACAATCAACATTTCGGTTATCAAACCATGCCGAACGGAGAAGAGGAAGTTCGTGCCGGACGAAGAAATTTTTATCACAAACCACAATTGACATTGAAAGATTTTTGGCGGGTAAATGATAAGTTTTCTATTTCAAATATGGCCTATATGTCAATTGGGCGAGGTGGTGGAGAACGCCTACGTAACACGGGCGCCATTATTCGGGATG
>CAJXMN010000017.1 GCA_913056215.1 uncultured Flavobacteriales bacterium
CAGCCGTGACTACCAGCGAAGGCGGGATTCAGATAGATTGGATTCGCATAAAACTGCGAAAATTGCGGGTCTTGGGCGCGCACCGTTTCAATATTTGAAATGCAACATAACAGCGTTATAAACGCCCCAAAAGGTATGATTTTATTAATTTTTAGCATAGTACTTCTTTCACAAAAATACACAAACAACTGTCAATTTTACGAAAAATTTCGCGCATAGTTACAAAAATATCAAAGTTCTTTTAAAATATCCTCTAAAAATTGGCGTTTTCCAAAAGTAACACGTAATTATTTCGAACTTTTTACGATTTTTGAAGTTATATAAACATATAAAGTATGAAGCAAACTAGTATCCTTATAATATTGTTTACCCTATTTGGTTACGCTGAACTTTTGTTGGCCCAAGAAATCTCCTTAAAACTAAAGTGGGGGCAAACAATGGATACTGTCTATACAGAAACGGATGCAGTCAAGTATCCACGTCTGAACAATAGTTATTTCAACGGTTCTGATTTCCGATATTTGAAGTCATTTCAACGATCGAACAGAAATGTTACTTGGAAGATTCAGGTACTCAATTATGAAGTAGAAGATGTAACTGAAGAGGAAATGCGTTTTATCGATCGTATGGATTATGATATTTCCGAAGATCTGCAAATGTCATTTAAAAATCACCAACGCATGGGGGAACCCATTTGCTCTATTGAATTGTTCCCTTATATAATAGAGGATGGTCAGGTTCAGCGACTGATAACGGTTGAACTTAAGAAAAACCAAGAGCCTGTTTACAACACAAAAACACATGAGTTTGCTGAAAACTCGGTGTTACAAGCGGGTACGGGTAGTTGGTATAAGGTAAGTCTGCAACAAACAGGTGTCTATAAAATCAATTATTCATTTTTGGAAGAGATTGGAGTGGATGTTGATGGGTTAAGTGCTGATGCGATTAATGTTTTTGGAAATGGTTTTGGACGTTTGCCAGAGTCGAATGCCCAGGATCGACCAGATGATTTAATCAAAAATAGCATTCAGATGTTTGATGGTGGGGACGGGGCTTTCGACGAAGGAGATTATTTTATTTTTTATGGACGTGGTCCACATCGATGGGAACTTGGAAACAATGGTGCTTTTAAGCGGGTACTGAATAACTATTCGGGTGTATCGACTTATTTTATAAATATAAATAGTGCTGAAACACCTGCACGTATTCAAAGTGCGGACCTTTCATCCGTTCCTAGTACGAATACTGTTACAGATTATAATAGCTTTACCATACACGAACAAGAGTCCTTGAATTTAATTAAAGGAGGTCAGCGATGGTATGGAGAAGTGTTTGATACTGAATTGACACAGACATTTTCGATGAATATACCGAACATCAATACGAGTGCTGATGCTACAGTAAAGGCATTCATGGCTTGTAAAGAAGGTAGTAGTGGCGGAAACACCAATTTTGAAGTCAGACATAATGGAACGCTCGTTGGGAGCTCTGCTTTTTCTCAAACAAGTAGCGATAGCTATTCAAGAACTGGTTTTACTTCCATGCCTGGCAATCTCAATCTTTCTTCAAGTACTTTCAGTTTATCTGTCCGATTTAATCGCGTGACACCTACAGATGTTGGTTATCTTGATTATCTATTAGTGAATACACGTAGTAACCTTACTTATGGGGTGGGTGATTTAGACTTTAGAGATGTTAATTCAGTAGGTCCAGGTAACGTCAGTACCTTTGAAATCACCAACACTCCCTCAGATGCCAAGGTTTGGGAAGTGACTACTGTGACCAATCCGAGAAGTGTTCAGGGAAATTTGATAAATGGAACAATGCAATTCAAAGTGGCCACGGATAGTTTGCGAACATTTATCGCATTTGATCCGTCAAATTATAAAACGCCTGTATTTGTAAAAAAAGTCCGTCATCAGAACTTACATGGTCTGGCACAAACAGATAATCTCATCGTAACCCATCCGTTATTTTTAAGTCAAGCTAATCGTCTGGCGTCATTGCATGAGAACAATGGTGTAAGCACCCACGTGGTGACAACAGATCAAATTTACAATGAATTTTCTGGAGGTACTCAGGACCCAACGGCTATTAAATTTTTCGCTAAAATGTTTTATGACAGAGCAGAAGGGGACCCCAATAAAATGCCGAAATATTTAACGCTGTTCGGAGATGGAACTTATGACCCTAAGGAACGCGTCAGTAATAACAATTATATGGTTCCAGTTTACCATACGGTAACATCGGAGGGATATATATCCACATTATTATCTGATGATTATTTTGGCTTTCTAGACGAGAGCGAATCATTCGATCCGAGTGACGAACTGGATATCGCTGTTGGAAGATTAGTAGCTACAACGGAAGAGGATGCGATCAATCTCGTGAATAAAATTGAACATTATATGAAGAATGGTTCTAATCTTTATGCTGGCGACGATTTATCATGCGGTGAAGATGGCTATATTAGTACGCATGGTGATTGGCGCTTACGATATACCTTAGTTGCGGATGATGAAGAAAATGGTTATTTCGTTGTCAATGACTTAGAGCCAGCTTATGATTATGTTAAAACGAATTATCCTGTAATGAATGCCAGAAAAATTTATTCAGATGCTTATACACAGACAACGACAGCGGGAGGTGAAAGGTATCCCGATGTAAATGAGGAGTTGGACCGCTCGATCGCCTCTGGTTCTATTTTAACTTGCTATGTCGGGCATGGTGGTGCGATGGGGGCGGCCTCTGAAAGAATTATCACTATTGGTCAAATTCGAGACTGGGATAATATTGACAGGTTAACACTTTTTGTTTCGGCAACGTGTGAGTTTGGTCGTATTGATGATAATGAACGTGTTTCTGCAGGAGAATGGATGGCGCTGAATAAAACGGGGGGAGCTATAGCCCTTATGACTACTACGCGAGCAGTATACTTTACAACAAACTCCATTACTACCAAAAGGTTCTTTGAAAATGTCTATGAGAAAAATACGGATCGAGAGCCGTTGACGTTTGGCGAAATCATTACACGGACAAAGAATGATGTAGTGGGTGGATCAAATAATAAGAGAAGCTTTATGCTGCTAGGCGACCCTGCGCTAAAAATTGCATTACCTCATGAAAAAGTAGTTCTCGACTCAGTGAACAACGTTGATGTAACCCAGCAGAATGATACGATAAAGGCCTTGTCGAAAGTACGGATGCGCGGGCATTTGGAAGATCAATATGGAAATATGTTGTCGAATTACGATGGTATTTTGCAACCGTCAATACTTGATAAACCGAAAGATTTTCAGACCTTGGGGCAAGATGCAGGATCGCCTGTTATCAATTTTGAACAACAACTCAACGTTCTTTTCCGAGGGAAATCAAGTATTAATAATGGTGAGTTCGAGTACGAATTTATAGTGCCTAAAGATATTGACTACAGTTATGGTCAGGGTAAGGCGAGTTACTATGCAAATGACAAACAGGATGTTTCCGCAGGAGGGTATTCCAATAGTTTTATCATAGGTGGCGTAGATACGACTGGTTTAGATGATAACGAAGGACCTGAATTGACGCTTTACCTCAACGATGATAATTTTGTCAATGGTGGGCTCACAGACGCTACCCCTGTCTTAATAGCTGAGTTGTATGACGAAAGCGGAATTAATACAGTAGGGAATGGAATTGGTCACGACATTACTTTAGTTATCGACCAGAATACAAGTGATGCCAAGGTGCTGAATGAATACTACAGTTCTGATTTGGATACCTATAAAAGTGGCGAATTGAATTATCAATTGTCAGAATTGTCTGAAGGATTACATACCTTGACCATGAAAGCCTGGGATGTCAACAATAATTCGAGTGAGCAAACGATTGAATTCACGGTACAAGAGAGTGCTGAAATCGCACTTGATCACGTTTTAAATTATCCTAACCCATTTACAACTAAAACAGAATTCTTTTTTGAACACAATCAAGTATGCGCGGCGTTAGAAACGCAAGTGGAAATTTTCACAGTGACTGGGCGCTTGGTGAGAACGATAAATAGAATTGTAGAAACGCGTGGATTTAGGACGGAAGGAATATTATGGGATGGTAAAGATGAGTTTGGTGATCAACTTGCAAAAGGTGTTTACGTATATCGTATTACAGTTGAAAATCCGGATGGACAAACTGCTCGTGCTATGGAAAAATTGTATCTTTTAAAGTGATGATACAATAAATTTTTATGAATTGCGTATATTTGTATGATGTGATCTGCTAACTTTAGAAATAGTGGGTCGATGTCGTTATGCAACGGAGTTAAACAGATAATTGAAGATGACAAAAAGATATTCTTACTCATTAATCGTTCTATTGCTTGTGGCCCACGTATCATTTGGTCAAAACACCAATGAAACAAATCCATCGGATCTACAACTCAATACGATTACTACTGCTGTACCTTTTTTACAGATTACACCAGACTCGCGTTCTGGAGCTATGGGTGATATCGGTACAGCACTGAGTCCAACAGCGAACTCCTTGTTCTGGAATACGTCGATGCTTTCTTTTACTGAAGAAAAGTCAGAAGTATCACTTTCG
This sequence comes from uncultured Flavobacteriales bacterium, assembly GCA_913056215.1. Classification (GTDB taxonomy): domain Bacteria; phylum Bacteroidota; class Bacteroidia; order Flavobacteriales_D; family Crocinitomicaceae; genus Brumimicrobium. The sequence continues at coordinate 4,579 of CAJXMN010000017.1, forward strand.
TACTCCCCTTGGTTACAAAATATTTCAAATGATATCAACCTCTCTCACTTGGGAGGATATGCGCGACTTAATGATCGTAACGTTATAGGAGCTTCTTTACGCTATTTTAGTTTGGGAGAAATTGTATTTACAGATAATACGGGAAATGAGACCCGACGTTTTACACCGACTGAGTTTGAAATTTTAGTAGGATACGCTTTCAAATTAAACGATCACTTTTCATTAGGATTAAATGGTAAATTTATTCTTTCTGATTTGACCTCTGGTGTCACGGTAGCTGGTTCAGCAACAACTGCTGGTTTAGCTGGTGCGGCAGATCTCTCTTTTACTTACCGTAATGAAGATGTTAGATATGGTGGTACAAAAGGTGCGTTTGCATTTGGTGCGACCCTTAATAATATCGGTAATAAAATGTCTTATACGGTAGAGAATGACCGTGATTTCCTCCCTACGAATTTGCGATTGGGAACAGCTCTTACTTTTGATTTGGATTCCTATAATAGCCTAACGTGGGCACTCGATGCTTCAAAGCTTTTGGTTCCAACACCTCCCCGCATTAACAGCGACGGAGATATTATGTCTGGGTATGATCCAAACGTTGGAGTTGTTCCAGGTATGTTGCAATCGTTTTATGATGCACCCGGGGCGTTAGCAGAAGATGAGAATGGCGATTTTATTGAGAATCAAGACGGTTCTTATGAAACTGTAGAGGGAACTAAATTTAAAGAAGAACTTTCTGAAATTATGATAGGTTCTGGACTTGAATATTGGTACAACGATTTATTTGCAGCTCGTATGGGGTATTTCTATGAAAATATTAATAAAGGGGCTCGGCAACATTTTACTTTCGGTATCGGTTTGAAATATAAACGTTTTGGAATTGATTTTTCTTACCTCACCTCGGTGCGGAGAAATAACCCATTGCAAAACACGATCCGTTTTACTTTGCGTCTTTATCTTGGCGAAGACAGAGGTGGCAACGGTTCGGTAAAACCTCAATAAATGAATATCCGTATTGGTTTTGGAGTTGACGTTCATCAACTTGTAGCTGGAAGACCGCTATTTCTTGGTGGGGTACAATTGCCTGCTGAAAAGGGAGCACTCGGTCATTCAGATGCTGATGTTCTCTTACATGCGATTTGTGACGCTATTTTAGGAGCTGGCAATTTGAGGGATATTGGATATCATTTCTCTGATCAGGATCCAGCTTATGAAGGAATTGATAGTAAAATACTCTTGCGTAAATGCTATGAGCTCATTCAACAGAAAGGGTATCACCTTGTAAATATTGATGCAACGGTCATTTTGGAACAACCGAAAGTGAATCCGCACATTGATCAGATAAAAACTGTCATCTCAGACCAGTTAGACTGTACAGAAGATAAGATATCCATCAAAGCTACTACTCACGAAAAAGTCGACTCTTTTGGAGCGGGAGAGGCTATAAAAGCTTATGCAGTCTGTCTAATTAATAAATAATTGTGTCTGTTCATAGCCTCAAAATATAGATACTGATAGTTTTAGTTATGCTCAGCTCATCTTGCTGATAAAGGATTATGCTAATAGTTGATATGTTCCCAAAGCTGATAAATAGGCGATACCAGTGAAAATTAAAAACTGCCAGATGGCTACACTCCAGCTTTTTGTCTCCTGACGCACGATAGCGACAGTACTCATGCATTGAAGAGCGAAAACATAAAATATAAGCAGGGAAAAAGCAGTTGCATATGAAAAATTGATCGATTTTAGACCTTTCTTTCCTTCTATATCTCCTTGAACACTATAAATGGTTGACATTGTTCCTACGAAAACTTCTCGTGCGGCGAAAGAGGCCACCACTGCAATGCCTATTTTCCAGTCGTAACCCAACGGCTGGATTGCAGGTTCGATTGACTTACCAATAATTCCAAGGTAGGAGTGTTCCAATTTTTCACTACTCATTTTATTTTCCAGCGTTTTTTGATTGGCGCCTTCTTCATTCATGAGCGATGTATAATGATCTTCAATTTGCTTCATTTCATCAGCTGGGCCAAAATAGGACAGGAACCAGAGTATAATTGATGCAATCAGGATGATTTTTCCCGCTTCCAATACGAAGGTCTTGCCTTTGTTGATCATGTTGGAAAGCGCATTTTTCAAGCTGGGAAATTTATAATTGGGTAGCTCCAGAATAAAACTATTATCACTACCAGAAGGAGAAAACTTATGGATGAGGAGCGCTATGATTAGACTCACCGCGATTCCTAAAACGTAAAGTCCCATCATAAAAAGCCCCTGGATACTAATGAAGCCCCAAATGTAATCGCGCGGTGCGATAAAAGAGACCAAAAATACATATACCGGTAGCCGAGCAGAACAACTCATGAGTGGTGTGATAAAAATAGTAATGAATCGTTCGCGTTTATTTTCGATGGATCGAGCGGCCATGATCGCAGGTATAGCACAAGCAAAGCCACCGACCAGTGGAACAATCGACTTACCATTCATTCCAAATTTCCGCAGCAAACCATCTGTCATAAAACTGACGCGCGACAAATAACCTGTATCTTCTAGTATTGCGATCAATCCAAAAAGAATCATAATCTGAGGTACAAATACCAGAACGCCAGCTAATCCAGCAAATATGCCATCCGAAATAAAGTCCGCGAAAGCTCCTGCCGGGAGCCATTCAGCAACTGCTTCACCCAGCCATACTACACCATCGTTAATCGCGTCCATGGGGTAGGCAGCAAACGTAAAAATAGCCTGGAATATGATAAAAAACACAAAAAGAAAAATGAGTAAACCCCAAACGGGATGGGTGACATATTTATCAATATGATCAGTAATGGTTCTGCGATTTTTATCCGATTGTTTTGTGATAAAGGTTTTCGTTGCTTTATTCACCCTTTCTACGCGGTCGTTTATTTCAAGTAGCTCTTGTTTTACAGTGTCGAACTGAAAAGGCTGCATGCGCTCTTCAAAAGTATTCAGGTCAGTTTCTTCGAGATATTCTTTAGCTGCACCTATTTGTTTAAAAAGCATGTATTTGCTGCGATGTTCAAATAGATTGCTAACCGCCTCCAATACTTTATGATGTTTTTCTTCATTAAATAGCGAACTCGAAGCTATAGGCAAAGGAGCACTTAAGCGTTTTTTTAATGCTTCGATTCCCGTGCCTTTACGTGCGCTAATCCCAATTACGGGAACATCGAAGAAATCGCTCATCTTTTCAATGTCGATAACATCACCATCTTTCTCGGTGATATCAATCATATTGACCGCTAAAATGGTAGGAATTCCTAATTCGATAACCTGAGACGCAAAAAAGAGATTTCGCGCTAAATTTGTGCCATCTGCTACAAAAACGATGAGATCAGGGAAAGAAGCGGAATGTGGATTCAATAAGATATCCTGTACAACTTTTTCATCTTCATTTTTGGAGGAAAGACTGTACGTTCCTGGGAGATCAATTATATCGTAAAGTTCATCATTTGGTAATCGCAATACCCCAGAGCGCTTATCTACGGTTACCCCTGGGTAGTTTCCGACGCGCTGTCGCATTCCAGTTAATCGATTAAACAGGGAAGTTTTTCCCGAATTGGGGTTGCCGACGAGTGCTATTTTTTTGCGTTGAGCCATTGCGGTGCAAAAATGACAAAAAAATGTTGTTTTTGCAGTACCTAAACATTGGTATTTTTCAATAACGCTCATAGTATTCGGCTTTTATTTCCATTTAAATTTTTACCGGTATGAATATTACTCGTTGAACAGGTGTGACATAGTTTTTTACAACCCAATTCAAATTGAATGTGTGAGGTCAAAAATCAATTATTCAATAACGAAGGGATTGGAATGAACAGCGTGATGAAACATTTCTAGATTTATTTATCTTCGTTGCAAAGATTGAAATATGAAGAAAATTGTAACCATCATTGGTGCGCGACCACAAATCATCAAGTCAGCTGCAATATCACGAGCAGTTCGAGATGAATTTGGGGATCAACTACAGGAAGTAATTGTTCATACGGGTCAACACTACGACGAAAATATGTCTTCTGTCTTTTTTGACGAAATGAATATACCGGAACCCCATTATAATTTGGGTGTAGGGTCTGCCTCACATGGAAAGCAAACAGCTATGATGATCGAACGTCTCGAGGTGATTTTACGCGATGAGGAGCCTAATGGCTTATTGGTTTACGGTGATACAAATTCTACATTGGCAGGCGCGATAACGGCTTCAAAAATGCATATACCAATTGTGCACGTCGAGGCTGGATTGCGCAGTTTTAATAAGTCAATGCCTGAGGAAGTCAATCGAGTTGTTTGTGATCATCTGTCGACGTTACTGTTTTCTCCGACAAAAGCAGGGTACCTTCATTTGAAAGCAGAAGGGTTTTCGCCTAAAACGACACCACCTTATTCACCGGATACTCCAAAGATTTATCATTGTGGTGATATTATGTTGGATAATACACTTTTCTTCAAAGATGTAGCTCTGCAGAAAAATACAGTGATTGAAATGAATCAGCTTCAAAGTAAAAACTTTTTTCTAAGCACCATTCATCGCGGAGCTAATACAGATCACGCAACCCATTTAACGGCTATTTTTGAAGCTTTTTTAACCATCTTAGAAAATTTCCCATCGCATTCTATTGTTCTTCCTTTACATCCCCGAACACTTAAAAACATGGAAGAGAGGTTGGAAAAAGACTTCTTAGAAAACATCAGAAATCATGAACGAATGATCATTATTCCCCCCGTTTCTTATTTGAATATTTTAGCACTTGAAAGTAAATGCGATCTTTTAATTACAGATAGTGGAGGTCTCCAAAAAGAAGCTTATTTCAACGAAAAGCCGTGTGTGATTTTAAGGCCTGAAACGGAGTGGACAGAAATTGTGGAACAAGGTAATGCTGTAATTGCCAATGCTGACAAAGCGAAGATTGTTGATGGTGTTGATAAGCTGATGCAGAAAAAACTCAAGTTTCCTCCTCTTTATGGTGATGGAAGCGCTGCGGTCTTTGTCTGTGAGCAAATTGTTAAGTACCTTTAGTAGATATGATTACCATTTTCTCAGATTATATCACAAAACGGTTACTCTACACGTTAAGATTAATTTTTGACGATCGTGGGATTGATTTTAGAGTCTTGAATGACCCCGATGAATTTAGACGGGCTCAATCGCCAAAATTGGTTTACTCTACCTATCCATTTGATGAAAAAACACTGGTCTTGGAGCCCTCTGAATTACTGTTTCAGGAAAATATTCGAAACTATGACATTGATCAGACCGATTGGGGTGGTGAGCGTTGCCTGTTACTCGATGGTAAGCTGGATCCTCTGGCGAGTATTTTTTATGTCGTTTCTATGTACGAAGAATATTGTTCGGATGTCAGTGACGAACACGATCGCTTTCCCGCATCAGAAAGTTTGCTATATCGATTTGGATGGCTAGATACCCTCATTGTCGAAAGATGGTCTGAAAAACTTATCGATCGGATTGAATCTTTTTATAATTGCAGTTTAAATCGTCAAAAGATCGGTTTTAATGTGATACCAACTTTTGATATAGACAATGCTTTTGCATACAAACTGAAGGAAGGTTGGCGTAAATGGTTGAGCATTACTCGTGATTTGATTCGTTTGGATCGTGAGCGTTTACAGGAAAGAAGTCAAGTACTGAAGGGGATAAAACGTGACCCTTACGATACATTTAGCTACATGCTGTCGCTGAAGGAAAGCGGTTATGATATTCATCTATTTTGGTTGTTGGGGAACTATGCTACATATGATAGAAATATTAGCTCTGATCATCCGATGCATCGCTCAATCATTGCTGAAATGACGCAAAGCTTGAAGGTTGGTTTGCACCCCAGTTATAGATCAAATGACAGTCCAGACATTCTCAAGGAAGAAAAGGAACGACTCGAATCGATAACGGAGCAATCAATAAAGACGACGCGACAACATTTTTTAAAATTGATTCTACCGTTGACCTATGAGCGTCTAGTGAAAAGAGGATTTACAGATGATTATTCGCTGGGGTTTGCTGACCATACTGGATTTCGGGCGGGAATTGCCCGTCCTTTTAATTGGTATAACCTGAAAAGGGATCAGGTTTCGGAATTACGACTGCATCCTTTCGCGTATATGGATGGAACGTTGAACGAGTATATGCATTTATCCATACCTGAAGCATGCACAAAAGTACATTTGTTGCGAAGTGAAGTAGAAAAATTTGGGGGCGATTTCATAATGATCTGGCACAATGAAACTATAGGGGATAAGGGTAAATGGAAAGGATGGAGAAAAGTCCTTGAGTGTGGATTGTAAGCAATGTGATATGAAGAAAACAACGTTATCTCCTTTAATTACTGAAAAATACGGCTACGACGCGCGATTTGCTTTTTTGGGGAGCTGTTTTTCTCAACATTTATCCAATCGATTGGTCAACAAGGCGTTTGATGTATTTGCACAACCGTATGGTGTCATTTTTAACCCCTTGAGTTTGGCTGAAATATTTTTTAACGATCGTGCTGATTGGCAATCTAGCGTTTTTGATCGCGAAGGGATATACCTTTCATGGATGGCTCACTCTTCTGTATATGGTTTAAAAGCTGAAGTACTCGAAAAGCAACTCATCCATCAGCAATCTCGTTTTTTTCAATTTTTAGAAAATACAAACGTATTGTTCGTTACGTTTGGAACGGCTTGGGTTTATATGTTAAAAAACGATCATCGGGTAGTGGCCAACTGTCATAAAATGCCGAATGAACTTTTTGTGAAACGGTGCTTATCATCTGCTGAAATTACGGAGTTGTGGGGAAAAGTTGTCCAAAAGTGTCAAAAGGTTAATCCTCAATTAAAAGTTGTGTTGACAGTGAGTCCGGTTCGACATACAAAAGACGGGCTGGTCAATAATAACAAGAGTAAGGCCCAATTGATTACAGCAGCACACGAATTATCTGAAAGACATCAAGCTCTAGAGTATTTCCCTGCTTATGAATTAATTATAGACGAACTGCGCGATTACGCATATTTCGAGCGCGATGGTATCCATCCTAATAGTTTGGCGGTTGATCGCGTTGAAGATTATTTTATGGAAACTTATATCAAAGAAAAATCACGATCTGTTTTAAGGGAGTACGAGAAACTCAAACGACTTCAGGAACATCGTCCCATTCATCCAGAATCTGAGGGGCATAAGCAATTTTTAAGGCAACTAGAAGAACAGAAAAGAGCGTTTACTGAAAAATACCCACACTTTTCATTCTGACTCTGTGCATCTATATTAAATCTGTACCTGACCTCCACAATTTATCATTATCGAAACAATAAAAAAAATCGGGTTAAGTGTCGTGAAAGAACTATGCGTTGCATTAGTTATGTACAATAGTTCCGGCATAAACACCTCGCTCGTGGGGTAATGGGTTTTCGAGCTGAACTTTCCAGATATAGACTTTTTCACTTGATGTCATTTTACCTGTACGTTGGTCAGTACCATCCCACGGTTCGTTAGCATCACTCGTTTGATAAATAACATCATTGTTATTAGGGTCAAATATTGTTAAGGTAAATGCTACATCTCTTTGAGTTAAAGAGAAAGGCATAAAAGTGTTCGTTTTTGGATTCGAACTATGAGGTTTGAATGCATCAACTGCAAGTAAGTTGTACTTTTTATCGAGACGTATAGTTTTTGTTTTCTGACCCACACAACCATTTTTATCTTCTACTTGTAAGGTGACATTATGGTCTCCTTTCTCAATAAAATGGTATTTAGCTCTAGTTCCTTGTTGACGACTTTGACCATCGAAATTCCAAATAACTTGTTGGTAGTCATCGTATGTCTCACAAATCGTGACAGGTAACCCATTTTCAAAAATGTTCGATTCAACTGTGAAATCGGGCTCAGGTCGCTCATAAACGCTTATAGACTCTGTTCCAATGACGCTGTTCGTTTCATCTAAAAATTGGATATCGATAGATGCATCGGGTTTCCACAAGAACTTATGCGCTTTCTTCAATGATTTCAATTCCCCATTGATTTCAAATTTGACAACTTCATTTTTAGCGCCTTTGTTCATTATTGCAACCTGTTCGCCATTACAAATCTGGCGCGAAGACAAATGACCTATGATGTGCTTTCTTTCATTTGTCGCTGATTGCTGTATAGGATCCGGAAGATTGTTAACTTCATGATCGCCGTTGTCTTTTGACACGTCGATATCTTCTGAAGCCATATTATTCATTGGGTAATTTTGATCACTATCCGTTGCAGGTACTGGAGATGACTCGTTGTCTGTGTGTTCTGAAGACTCAGCATCAATATCAGTTACAGCCTTATGGGATTGGTTATCGTCAGATTTTTCCTGGACTGTTTTAGAAGTCGCATCATCTGTTGATTTCGAGACATTCTCATTTTGAGGAGTATCGACTTCAGACAAATCATGTTTACGATCAGTAGTTGTTTCATTGGAATTTAACAGAACAATACCAATTATTGCTGTTGCAGCCACTATTGAAGTAGCCAAAACCCATTTCCAGGTCGATGTACCCGTTGATGGCCGTCGTGCATCCAATCGCTCATTCATCGCTTCCCATGCACTGGCGTCATGAGGAGCCTCGAAGTTTTCGAGTTTTTCCTTAAATGCTTTTTCAAAATTATCTTTCATCGGTCTAATTTGACAAATTTTTCTTTCAATATATTGCGAAGGTTTTGCTTTGCCTTAGCTAAGTTTGATTTTGATGTACCCTCACTAATGTCGAGAATATCAGCAATTTCTTTGTGCGAATAATTTTCGACGACGTACAGGTTAAATACTGTTCTGTATGCCGGGGACAGTTCCTGGATGGCCTGCATGGCATATTCCGCTTTCAATTCAGTCAAATCCTGATCAAAGTTATGTTCTTGACGATCGCTTAAATCATTAAATAAGAACTCTTCATCAGTTGAAAACGGTTGACGATTGCGTTTTCGAATAGCATCGATAGAGGCATTCACCATGATTCTGCGCACCCATCCTTCAAAGGATCCTTCAAAATCAAATTCACTTAGCTTGTCAAAGATCTTTATAAAACCTTCCTGGACCACCTCTTGAGCTCGATCACGGTCTTTTGTATACCGCATACAAACTCCTAGCATCTTCCCATACAATAAATCAAAAAGTTGCTTTTGTGCACTTCGATCGTGCTTTTTGCACTTTTCAATTATTTCTCTGAGTTGATCGTGTTCCACTTTATTTTCAGTTGTTTAACGCGCGTTTTTAGAAGGGGTTGCTTTTCTTAGACAAAAAATAATCTTTTTATCATGAAAATCATTCTTTTTTCAATTTTCAAGCTGCTCAAAAATAGGAAAAATATAGTAGTGAAGACCACGGAAGAGAGTAACTTTATTTTAAATTAAACCAGGTGTTCTCAAATTATTATCATGTACATTAAAATGTTCCTGGCACAGTATACTAGACTGTTATCTTCAGATTATGTAGAGGTTCAAAATATTGGCTTCAATTTACTTTTAATCACGTTAAAATGATTACATTCGTAGCAAACGTAAAATGTTAATCAAAAACAATAGATAATGAAAGTTACAGTAGTTGGAGCTGGGAACGTTGGTGCCACGTGTGCAGACGTATTAGCCAAGAGAGAAATTGCGAATGAAATTGTATTACTCGATATCAAGGATGGTTTTGCAGAGGGTAAAGCATTGGATATCTGGGAAACTTCTCCCATCAATATGTACGATTCTCGCACTACGGGGTCAACAAATGATTACTCAAAAACAAAAGATTCTGATGTGGTTGTGATTACTTCTGGTATTCCAAGAAAACCAGGTATGTCTCGCGACGATTTGATCGCAACGAATGCGGGCATCGTGAAGTCGGTAACAGAAAATGTAGTTAAACATTCACCAGATGCTAAGATTATTTGTGTATCCAATCCGTTGGATGTCATGACTTACTGTACTTACCTGACGGCAAAAATTGATTCATCGCGAGTATTTGGTATGGCGGGTGTTTTGGACACGGCGCGGTACCGTTCTTTCCTCGCTATGGAGTTGGATGTTTCGCCAAAAGATATTCAGGCAGTCCTAATGGGGGGGCATGGTGATACGATGGTTCCACTTCCACGATATACAACTGTAGGTGGAATTCCTGTAACAGAGTTGATTGCTGAAGATAAACTCAATGATATCATAGAACGCACTAAGTTTGGTGGTGGAGAAATTGTAAAGTTACTTGGTACATCTGCATGGTATGCACCAGGTGCTGCAGCTGCACAAATGGTAGAAGCTATTGTTCGCGATCAAAAACGAATCTTCCCAGTTTGTGCTTGGTTGCAAGGTGAATACAATATGAAAGATATCTACCTTGGAGTTCCTGTAGTTTTAGGTAAAAATGGAATTGAGAAGATTTTAGAATTGGACTTGAACCCTGAGGAAAAAGCAATGCTCGAAGAGTCAGCTTCCGCAGTTAAAAATGTGATGAAAGTATTGGATGATATGGACGTTGTTTCATAGCTGACAGTTCATTTGATTTTAAAAAGGGAGTCTTGAAAAAGGTTCCCTTTTTTATTTGCTATATGTCACGTCCTGAAATAGCGTTAAACAACTTTTTTGTAACAATATAAAAGACAGTTATTATGTGAAAATAACTTAGCCACCTCTCATAAGTTCTCTTAATGACTTTTAAGATAGTTTTTGCTTTAAAAATGTAGCGTATAGTTCAAGGTTCTTTCATTTCCGCAGTGATCAATTGCACGAATGTTGACTTGCTTTTTACCTTCCAAACTTTCCGGAGGATGGAAGTAAAAAGCCCTGCGTTTTGGTTCCCAGCTCAATAGATGCCACTTGCCGTCAATGTAGATGTCGTAATCTGAGATTCCTGATTGGTCATCATCTATGCGCAGGACCAATGTTCGGCCTCGAACATGACTTCCATCCGAAAAGTTGGCGGTGCGAATAGTCGGAGGTAATGTGTCAAGTGCAGGTTCGAATAACCCAAAATTGCGCGAATCAACGTGAATCCATCCTTTACTCGTGTTACCATTTAATGCAGAGGTATAGCCATTGGCATTCGTTCTTTTTACATACCACCGCGAACCTAAAGTGGTGTCCACTTTCATCATGAGTTGGAAATAATCATCTAATGGAATTGCACTTGAACCAAAGCGCAACAATCCAGCCTTGCTTTCCAGAATGCGAGGGATAGGCTCATAAACCAGATGCGGTGGGAATAGTAAATAATGAGTACTGTCTACATGTAAAAAAGGAGTGTCAGGATAGAGTTTGTTTTTTCCTTTATAAAGAACGTGTTGTTGCGGTTGTTCGCCTCGTGCTATAGATAATTTAAATGACATTGATGATCGATTGCCATGGGTGTCATAACAGCTGTATGTTATTTTATAGGATTTTCCGGGTTCGACATTCAATATTCCGTTGTTTTTAAGTGTGCGGTAAATGGGAAGTTCATTATGCCTCGTTTTGAACGTTTTTTGGTAATGCTTTCGTCGCCGATGGTACTCCTCATAATCTTTGTGTGTATTGATTTGACGGTTTGTGAAAAATGAGATTCTCGACATATTCTGAGTAAAAACAGTATCACCATTAACTACCAGGTACGCTCGATGAATACCACAAATATTATTGGCTGCATTAAGTTGATCAATGGCATCTACAGCAAATCCTAAACCACCATTCTTAGCTGCGAAATCTGCTGGCAAGGTGATGTGACTATGACGAACGCGATAGTTCCCCTGATTACCATAAACCGAAAAGCGTTTTGACTTATTGGGAATACGATACCCTTCATTGGTGAGTGAATAAATTTTTAGGCCACGAATTTGAGGTTTACGCGTATCTTTAATATCAAAATTGAACATCAAAGGGTTGAGGGCGTCTTCAGATACTGTTTCTCGAATTTCGAAATGCAGATGAGGAGCAGTGCTTCCACCAGTATTTCCTGATTTAGCGATGATTTGTCCACGTCTTACTTTCAAACTGTCTTTCGGAGGGTAATAGTTAATCGCGAAGTCCTGACTAGAATGTTGAACACGTTGCTTTAGTTCTTCAATCCCTCCAGCAAAGGACTCGCAGTGGGCGTAAACAGAAGTGAGGCCGTTGTAGTGATCTATATATACTGCCTTGCCATATCCCCACGGCGAAACCTTGATACGCGATACGTAACCATCATCAATAGCGTATATATTGTATCCTGTTCTTCGATTTGTTTTGTAATCAATTCCAGTATGGAAATGATTACTTCTCAATTCACCGAAATTCGCTGCCAAAACAGGCGATATTTTTAAGGGTGGATGGAAAGAAACACTGTCATAGTTAATGGTTTGTGACCAAGAGCTACTGATCATTGTTAGTACAGCAATAATAGTAAAAAGACGACTTTTTATCATGAGTGCAAATATAGCGTAATTGTGCTTTTTTTGCGATTGATTTATTCAAAAGTAACGCATAGTTTTAGCTTTTATTCTGTTCACGATCAACTTTACCGTAAAGTCGATAAAATCAAAAAAAATAGTTGCATTATATGCGTGTTAATGTTACTTTTGTACGAGTCGTTTTGTAATGAAGAAAATTGATCAAGTCATAGCGCAAATTGAGTCGCAAGTAGCCCAGATAAAGGAAGCTCTTGGACATGCTGAGATGGAGAACAAATCATTGCAGGAGGAGGTGTCTCTTTTGCGTAATAAGTTGGAACAAACTGAAGCGCAAGCGAATGAATACCGCTCTAAATACGATGAAATAGCTCGAATTCAATCTGCTGAGTCTTCGGTAAATGAAGATCCGGTGACAGAAGAAGAAATCGATGCTTTAGTAAGGGAAATTGACACGTGCATAAATCGCTTGAAAGCTGAATAATATATGAGTACAATGTCCATAAAAGTAGTGCTTGCCGGACGGAATTATCCGCTCACCATCAACGAAGGGGAGGAGGATAAGGTTCGAGAGGCCGTTGCGGACATTAATAACAGTATAAAGCGACTTCAAGAGAATTATGCAGTAAAAGATATGCAGGATCTATTAGCTATGACGGCATTGCGTTTGGCAACGCGTTCATCAGATGAACCTTCGCCTTCGAATGCCGAATCTATGATTGAGGAACAAGCAGTAGTAGAAAAACTACAGGCTTTGTCGCAATTTGTTCAGGAATAGTTGATGAGATTTTGTTGATGGTTGTATTTCCCATGATTTCAGTGGTGGTCACTGACGCATGGGATTTTTTATTTAAAAAAATATATTATGGATATAGTGATAGGAATAGTGATTGGTGCTGTGGGAGGAGCTGTAATAGCGGTGGTTATTCAAAATGTGGTGCTCAAGAATCGAAAAATGCAGCTGATTAAGGATGCAGAAAATGAGGGAGAATCGATTAAAAAAGACAAGATTATTCAAGCCAAGGAGAAATTTCTGCAACTGAAGGAGAATCATGAGAAAACGATTAAGGATCGCGAACGCAAGTTGCAATCTGCAGAAGATCGCACTAAAAACAAGGAGAAGAGCCTTTCACAAAAGATTGAAGATGTCAACCGAAAAGAAAAGCGCATTGATGGTCAGAAAAAGAATCTCGATGATAAAATTAAGTCGGTCGACTTAAAGCACCAGGAATTAGAAAAAACTCAAGAAAAACGTGTAGCTGAATTATCGCGTATTTCAGGAATGGATCCTGAAGATGCAAAAAAGACTTTAATGGAGGCTTTAAAAGATGAAGCGCGCACTGAAGCGATGGCACACATCAAAGATATTGTGGATGAGGCAAAATTGAATGCGAATCAAGAAGCCAAAAAAATCATCATTCAATCTATTCAGCGATTGGCACATGAACAGGCTATAGAGAATGCTGTTTCGGTGTTTAATATTGACTCCGATGAGGTGAAAGGTCGAATTATTGGTCGGGAAGGAAGAAACATTCGAGCACTAGAAGCTTCGACAGGAGTTGAAATAGTTGTCGATGATACTCCCGAAGCAATATTGCTTTCTTGTTTTGACCCGATCAGACGAGAAATTGCACGATTAGCCATGCACCAGCTGGTTACAGATGGTAGAATTCATCCTGCACGTATTGAGGAGGTCGTAGCAAAAACACGCAAAACGCTGGATGAGGAAATTGCAGAAACGGGACGCAGGACATGTATCGATTTAGGAATCCACGGATTGCATTCTGATTTAACACGTATGGTTGGACGTATGAAGTATCGATCTTCTTACGGTCAAAACTTGTTACAACACAGTCGAGAGGTAGCGAATATCTGTGCGATTATGGCGTCTGAACTTGGCTTAAATGTGAAACTTGCGAAACGGGCTGGACTTTTACACGATATTGGTAAAGTGCCCGAAGATGAACCCGAATTGCCTCATGCTATCCTAGGAATGAAACTCGCTGAAAAACACGGAGAAAAAGCGGATGTGTGTAATGCTATTGGAGCTCACCACGACGAAATTGAAATGAATACATTGATTGCTCCAATCGTTCAAGTTGCCGATGCCATCTCTGGAGCTCGTCCAGGAGCGAGACGCGAGATTGTCGAATCATACATCAAACGAATCAAGGAACTGGAGAATTTGGCGGTTGGTTACGATGGAGTAACTAAAGCGTATGCAATTCAGGCGGGACGTGAACTGCGTGTTTTAGTAGAAAGTGAAAAGGTCTCTGATTTAAAGGCCGATGAATTGTCGTTTGCGATTTCGCAAAAAATCCAAACGGAAATGACTTATCCGGGTCAAGTGAAAGTGACACTGATTAGAGAGAAACGAGCGGTGAACTACGCCAAATAATACTGAATATACTGCTTACATACGAAAATAGCTCGCCTTTTTGGCGGGCTATTTTCAGTTGAATGCAAGTATAAAATGTATATTCGTGCTTCACTAACGAATGATGTGGAGTAATTTGAACATAAGGTCCGAGTTTGTGAAATCCGTTATGGTGCTCACTTCTGGAACTGTTATAGCGCAGATTGCTAGTTATGCTGTCACACCAATCATTACTCGTCTTTTTACGACCGAAGATTTTGGTGAATTTGGTGTTTTTATGCGTGTGGTTGCTTTTTTAACAGCGATAGGTACTGCGCGATATGAGTTGACGATTCCTTTGCCCAAACTTCACCAACATGCGTTTCTGCTATTTCGCCTATCATTAAAAATCGCATTGATCACTACAGGTGTATCCTTACTCGCTGGATTAGCAGTATGGAGCTTTTACAGTTCTTCTGTAGAAATGTTGGCGATCGTATTGCTTTTGAGTGCAACGACTTTTTTCATGATATTTAAAAATATCGGGACGAATTGGGCGATACGCAACAAGGTTTTTCGCAGAATTTCCGCGGTGAATATTACGACATCCGCAGCTACAAATACCTTTAAGCTCGCTGCTGGATTCTGGGGCTGGGGAGCATTTGGTCTAATTTGTGCTACTTTTGTCGGTACCACGATTGGTGTCTTTTGGTTTGTCAAAGATTTTTTTAGTTCTAAACGAAATTTTAAAGTACTGCAGTCTCCACGAAAAATGCGGTGGCTAAGTCATCATTATCGCGAGTTTCCTCGGGTCAACTTACCACATACCCTTATCGATACTACACGGGAACTTGGAATTGCTTTTTTTCTGACATACTACCTTTCTACTGCTACATTTGGGGCGTATGACTTATCTTTTAAAATGTTGAAAATCCCGTTACTATTGATAGGTACATCCATTAGTCAAGTCTTATTTCAAAAAGCATCAGAAAAATTTGCTGATAGATCGGCTTTGTACCCACTTTTACGACGAGTTGTCATTATTCTGCTGGCGTTGTCGATAGTGCCGTTTGGCGTCGTTTTTTTCGCAGGTACACCGTTGTTTGCATTCGTTTTTGGAAGCGAATGGGAGTTCTCTGGCACGATTGCAGAAGCGCTGGCACCCTGGTTGATGATGAACTTTGTAGCTTCTACTATATCATTAATTCCTTCAGTGATCCAAGAGTTGAAATGGTTTTTCTGGGTCGGAGTAGCAACTTCGATTATTCAGCTTTCACTGTTTGGCTTTTTTGATGTGATTGCCCAAATGTTTGATTATTCAGCCATTGAATTGTTCGAAAGAATCAGTTGGATCATGACTGTGTTTTTTATTATTGTGATTATATGGGAGTTGCGCTTAATCAAACGCTCTGATGAGAAACGAGCGCTATAAACGCATATAGCAGGAATTGAGGGGAGTTAAGATTGTTTAAAATGTTGAGAACTTCTTGCGATGATTTCGACGAAATCCTCGTAAGATGGTCCTATCTTCCTCCAATGTGGATGATGAATGTTATTATTGTGCCATAAAAACACTAATTCTCCTTCGTATTTGCGTACTTGATGAGTGAGTGTCTTTAGCTTGCTCTTCATGGTTTTTACCTTCTGGGTTTGATGAACTAAAGCCACGTCCATCAAAATAAGCGGACGTTCAATGAGTTGAAGCTGTCTTCGTTCGACAATGTCGAAAAAGGGATAGGGATAGCATATTCCTGCTCTAAAACCAATATGTTTTGTATAACCTATGGAGCTATCGTATTTCATTTGATCTTGCTCCCAGGATCGCAAAGTATATGGGAGATTTATTCTCAAGTAATGGTGACGCCCTTCTACTATTTTTTGATTACTTGCATTTTCAAGTCGTTTTTTTTCTTCAGAGAAGAAGGACTGTTTATTTTTAACGCGATAAGAGGGATGAATACCTACAATATGATTTTTGTTCTGAATACTTTGAATAGCTTTTAAAGTGTGAGGATGATTAATGGAATAACGAAAGTCCTCTTCACCTTTTTTTCCAGGAATAAAATAAAAGTGTGAGATTAAATTGTATTGTTCAGACACTTTCATAAATCGTTCAAAAGTCCAGCTGTCATCATTTTTAGGATTAACAGCAACCTGAACCCCTTTTTTAAAAGAGCGAAAAAATTCTTTTATGCTGCGTCTTCTGATTAAGTCTGCTCCAAGAATACGTAATTGTTTGAAAAACGGAAAAGCTCGTGTAATTTCGTCAACATCGTGTGTAATGAGCGGTTCATAGTGGCGATTATATGAGATCGTATTACAGTTCCATTGACTCAAAAGGGATCTAAAAAATTCGATATATTCATTCACGATCGGTCGTTCGTGAAATTGTTCCCTAACTGCAAGTGCCGAGCTATCTGGAAACCGATCGTGTTCATCTCTATCATCACTGATCGTCTCCTCCCATCTAGTTAACATAAAAAAAGCGCTGGCGATCAAATCAGCTGATAATATATATGTTTTATCCTGATGAAGATAATCATCAGTGCCAAAAATAGTGCGGATGGAAAAGGTTACTCCATTAAATCCGAGGGAGCACTCCTTGGTCTTCTCAGGAACTATATATTGATTAATAATGGGTTTAGTTTCATTTAGCCTGCACCAAAAGTGATCTTCAATCTTCAGTGAATTCCCGTGCTCATCTGAAATAAGGTAAAAGGGTTCGTTGTGTTCTGTGAAGGAGTATTGGACATCATTAAAATAGGCAAAAAGAACGCGGAAGGTATATTTGCGTTCAACGAGAAATGAAGAGGGAAGTGTAATATTGATTTTCATTTGAAATTGATGTTTTCCTGACCTTTCACTTTGCGGCTGTTGATTTTGTAGTAAAAAGCGCCGAGTGCCTTTTTAAACTTACCTCGGAAAAGATGTTGCAGGATAAATTTGAAATATGAAGTGTCTGAAAAAGACCAACTCAATCTACAGCTGATGCAACCAGGATCATCACAGAGTATGGAGGTAGGATCTTCTTTTAAGTGTTTTTTTTCAATAGCGTATGTTTGTTCTAAGTCAGTAACTTTAAGTCGTGTATTTCCGATCGGTACATCAGCAAGTACGGCACCTTTTTTTTTGAAGAGTGGCATTAAATTATTGAAACCAAATCCACATCCGCCTACCCAGTTGACTTCGAAAAATTGAATTTGACCTTCCTTGTTTTCATAGTAGACTCCTTTTTTAATTTTATCTTGCTCAAAACCCTCTTCACATAAGACGATATGTGTAGTTCCAACACCTGGTACTTTTTCTTCGGGACCTATTTTTATATTTTTACCTTTCTTATTGACCATCTCCTTAAGCACGCCATAAGCGAAGTCGCCTTTCTTGTGATTTTCTGTTAATTTTCGAGCTTCTCGCCCAATAGCAATAAATTTTTGTATTGGATGCTTGCTTCGATAGGAATCTGGATGCTTAATCATTGTGTTGGCAACCGCACCAGCGTAGGAAGGAGTATCGTCATTTACTACCTTTCGTTGATTTTCACTTTTAAACTGAGTTTCAACAAAGGCGTCGGAAACGAGTGTACCTTCTTCTCCTACCACATCTAAAAATGCATCAATCAGTGTTTGAGGTCCTCCAGAGATTTTACCAATAGACTTCAATGATACTTTAAGATTCAGCAGGTCTCCCTTTTCAATACCGGCTTCCTTAATGGCCTGAATAAGCGTTTCTTTTTCAATCATAGATGATCACTTTTTTTTGAAGCATTGATGCGCTTTACCTTATTCATAACATTTTGAGCGCGCTTTTCCATGGGTGGACCGATAAGTTTCCCATCCATAAGTGCTACACCTAAACCTCGTTCTTTACTCTCTTCTATGGCTTTGATAATTCGCTGAGCTTCTTTAATCTCTTCTTCAGATGGGGTAAATGCCTGATTGGCAATAGCTATTTGAGTGGGATGAATGATCAGTGTACCAGAAAAACCAAGTTCACGTGCTAATTTTACCTCCTTTTCAAAACCTTCCAAGTTGTGGATATCCAGAAAAGGGGTGTCAATAGCATCGATTTTTGCAGTTCTTGCAGCCATGACAACTAAAGAACGCGGAACAAGTAAACTGGCGCCATGTTCCTTATGGAGACCATCGAGATCTGTTAGATAATCTTCACCGCCCAGAACAAGTGCGTTGACACGTTCTGATGCTGTGGCAATATCATAGGCTTTTATCATCGCCGAGCCGGTTTCGATTAACGGACAAATTTTAAATTTCCCAGGCGTAAAACCTTTATCGATTTCTAATTGTGATAATAATTTATCGAAATAAATGATATCCTTTTCGTCGCGTACTTTGGTAAACATAATACCGTCTGTTCCTTCTTGTAAACTTGCTTCGAGATCGTCGAAGAGCATCCCAGAATCAATAGGGTTAACACGGATATAAACTTGTTGTGAATACGACTTCTTACCAAGATAATGTGCGATATTATCACGAGCTCGTTCTTTATCCTTCTGAGGAACAGAGTCTTCTAAATCGAGTATTAAGGCATCTGAAGAAAAACTTCGCGCTTTCTCTAAGAATTTTGTCATGTAGCCCGGCACAAAAGTCATTGTGCGCAAACTTTTTTTTACGGTATTACTCATGGTTTAAAATATTAAGTGCTTTTTTGATTTTTGGAGGAGTTGTCAGGACCCCGTCATCATGCATGGTATACCCTGAATCTTTTTCTTGAGCATGTGCCAAAATCATTTTTGCCCAGCGAACCTCAGCCTTACTGGCTTTAAAAATGGAATTGATGTGATCTATTTGATCTGGATGAATAGAAAACTTACCTACAAACCCCATCGATCGCGCTTTATGACATTCGTCTCTGTAAGTATTGAAATTAGATCGCTCTGTAGCGATAACATCAATCGGAAAGGTGTTATTTGCATAGCACGATAAAACGAATTCTGACTGAACATTTTTCCTCAGTTCCAAAAGGCTCTCATTCTCATAAGGAATATGTTGAAACATATCTTCAAGTCCGAGTCCTGCATACGTTATTTCAGGTGCCTTTAATATAGCATCGGCTTGTTTGAGATCACAAAATTGTTCAAAGAGTGGCAGGAGAGAAACTGATTGTTGGAGTGCTTCTCGCAACAGCGTAATGGTATCGGGTTTTCCTATTTTAGGAATTACGATGCCCGAAATTTGTTCTGAAATGGTTTGAAGTAATTCCACGTCTTTTTCAAAATGTTCTGTTTCCCTTGCATTGATGCGAACGTAACAATTTGGTATGTCCGATGCAAGCTGCTTGACGTTTTGACGCGCTTTTTCTTTATTTTCATTCGATACAGCATCTTCTAGATCTAGAATGAAGGCATCCGCTTGGAGTTGAGGACATTTCTCCAGAAAATGATCATTATTTGCAGGGATAAAGTGAAAGCTTTTAATCATCATTGCGCTTTCTTTTCTTGATCAAGACCGAACGTTCAAAACTGAGTACGTCCTCATCGTTCTGATTCGAAGCATAAGTGATAACGGAAACAATCCCCCGGTCATCTTTAGAGGAAGATTCGCGTTTATCCAGGATTTCAGTGCGGGCATAGATGGTATCGCCAATGAAGGTAGGTCTTAAGTGTTTGACTGATTCATACCCTAAATTTGCTACAGCTTTTCCACTAATATCTGCCACTGTTAAACCGACTGCCAAAGAAAACACCAACGTTCCAACAACAAGAATTTTTCCGTGCTGTTGTTGTTCAGCATAATTAATATCTAAATGAACAGGGTGATGGTTCATCGTTAACAATGAAAAAAAGTTGTTGTCCGACTCAAAAATGGTTTTACTGCTCGCGTGTTGAATGGTTTCTCCAGCGATAAAATCTTCATAAAAATTTCCAAATGATGGATTGATCATAGCATCTTTTTCTTACAATTCTTCCACAAAAATAGAATTTATTCAGGTAATAAAATTTCTTCTTAGGGATTTGATACGTTTTCAATTTGTTTAAGGATAATCCGACGGGCAAAGATATAAGTCATTAAGTACACGATGCTCATGGCAACAGCGTATACGCTTACAGCATAAAATGCATTTAAGTTGAAATAATAAGTGGCTCCGAAACTTACCAACACAAATAAAACTCGAAGTACATTCGTAAAGAGAGCAATTGAATGTTTTTCAAAAACCAGAAATACGCGACTCACTGGTGTGAACACTAATCTGAAAAATGCCAAGAAAGCTAGGATTTGACTAAAAACACCCGCATCGTACCATTCTTCCCCAAAAAAGAATGAAAATAATATCGGACTAAAAACAATGAGGATTAAAGTGGGAGCGATACCTAAAAGAACCAATTTTCGAACTAATTGATTCGAAAGTTTTAATAAGGATTTGGGGTCAGATTTACCGTTAGCTGCAGCTTCAGCATAAAATACATCACCTATGGCAGTTCCTATTAGTACAACAGGAATGTTGACTATTAGGTTTGCTAAACCATATTGACCGACTACAGCAGTGCTGAAAATTGATGTTAGAAAAAATACTGGTAGCTCCAACCCACCTCGGGAAAGTAATTGTGAGGGCAATGTAAGTAGAGGGAAATGACGATAACGCTTAAAAACCCAACGGATTTTTCTCAAAGAAATATTTTTCAATAATCGAGGGTCATCGGATAGAAGTTTGCGAAATAAAGTCAGTGATCCAGCACACTTCCCAATTACTTGACCGATGATAAGTCCCGCGGAACCAAACTTGATCAAGCCTAAAACTATTTGGGATAAATTTTGCCCCAAACCTTGAAATAATTTGGTGATCGAAATTTTTTTAAAGTTTTTTGTCCGCAATGCCCATTGTAATAGTATTGTATAAAGACCAGCTAATAGGAGTCCTACAGGGATTAAAAACACTAAATTTCCCAGTTTTTCAGCATTGAACAATCCAAGAATTTGTTCTTGTAGAATTAATAAGATAAGTGTAGACAGAATGCTGGTAATGAATAGTATGAGGATGCTAAGCGCGATTGTGTTAATACTGATGATCTTATTCTTAGCTATTGGTATACTATATTCATACTTTAGAGAAGCAGAAATCAATAAGATATTGAGAATAGATGTGTATAAGAAGAATATCCCCATCTCATTCGGTGAATAAATTCGAGTGATTAAAGGAGAAAATATAACATTTAGAAACTGAGCGAAAGCTGTTCCTAGGGACATCCATGCAACGTTTTTAGAGAAATCGTTTTTGAATATGTGCTTGAACTTTGAAATCACTTCCGAACTTTAAAACAAATCTAATTTAAAACATGAGAAATATTTTAAAAACGAACATAAAATCTTTTGTGCTAGGATTAACACCAAAAATTATAGGCTATCGTCAAATCTTTAATATAAAGTTATATTTTTGCGAATACTAAAACAATTTTAATGACTGATATAAATGGTAATAACTCAGTTTCATTAACTGATTTTATAAAATTATCTATTTTAAACTGGAAGCTATTTGTTGGTTTTTCGTTGCTTTTTGGGGTTCTGTTTTTTCTATACGCCTATTTTTCTGTAAAAGAGTATCAATCGGAGGCCGTTATTTCTATGAAATTAGATAAAAAGATTGAAACTAGTTATGGAGTGTTTAAGCCGATGAACACGAGAACTACGGACTATGCAAAATTATTTCGAAATCTTGAGATTATAGAAAAAACCATTTTCGCTACGGATTATGATATCGCGCCTGCCGACTTTAATTCTAATCTGAACCTGACTATTTCAGAGGCTAATGAAACATCGATCAAAATTAGCTTAAAATCTGAACATGAAGGTGTTGGAAAACTTTTGGCTGAGCATATAAGTAATTTTAAATCACTCGTTAATGAACAATTTAACGAAGAAGCTTATTCACGTTACAGTTACGATCTCACAAAGAAATTAGAATTTGCTGGACAAGAGATGGAACGTCTTGAAAATGAAATCCAACGGATGGAAGAGAAATTCACGCCTTCATCGTTTAAAAACCTATCAAAGGAGCAGTTGAAACAAATTCGAAATATGGGGTTTAGTGTTGATGTTTTGGACTATTTTGGTATTCAACGAAGAAATTATGACGAAAAACTGTTCAATATGAAAACGACACATCTTAAAAGAGGTGTAGAAAAGGAAATGTTGACACGTCGTATAAGTGATTATAAGAACTCTTCTTCTGATGAGCTATTCAAAAAATACAATTTTGTAAATCAGTTTGTCGTCCTGTTTAGTGCACCTACCGAACCGAGTTCACCAATAAATGTCGACCTTAAGAAAAGAGTTCTTTTAGGCGTCTTTTTAGGCTTGTTTATTGGTTTGCTTATTGTCTTTTTTAGGGCTATTGGAAATAAAGAATAGTATTTCCGAACATTAATTTTATGACCTTCAATTTAACTAAAACTGGTGATTTTATTCGATCAAACAAGCTGATCATTGCTTTATTGTTTTTTAGGGGTCTTCTCGATTTAATTTACCTTATTTATTTGGGACCCTTCTATGGTTATGCTGGTTTTGTTATAGAAATTAACTACTTAAAATACATTCTATCATATGTTACGTTAATTATCGTTTTTAACCTTGTCCCCTTTGAGAATGAAAAGATTTCAGAGGTAATAATTCAATTTTTCTTTGTCACAGTATATCTACCTTTGACTTCTTACTTTGCCCTTGCAGGAGGTAGTTTGAGCTGGTTTATCATTTTTACGATATTCTGGTGCATCATTTTTATGATCAATCGGTTAGACCTGAATTGGAAGTTACTCACTCCAAAAACAAACTATTCTGAACTTAAGGTCAAGGGAACCGTTGTAATTTTTGTTGTTCTGGTTTTTAGTTTAATTTTTTCTTTAGTGGATTTAAAATTTAATTTTAGTCTGCTTGATGTCTATGAGTTGCGCAAGGAAAACCCAGTTGGTGCTATACCACTATCGGGGTATATCGTTAACTGGACAGGGAAAATATTTCTGCCTTTTTTATTGATTGTTTCTATCGTTAAATTCAAAAGATATATCAATTGGTTCTCCATTGCGATGATTGCCTTAATTGTGCTTTTATTCACTATTACAGGTCATAAGAGCTACTTATTTATGATTCCAGCAATCTATGGAACGATATGGTTGTTACGAATGAAAAACTTTTTCTTTGGACTCATAATGGTTTTCATTGTAATTTCTGTTGTTGGTCTTCTACTTTTTTTTCTGATAGATAATACCTTAGTGCTAAGCTTATTTGTGAGAAGAACTTTGTTTATGCCTGCTCAAATTTCGTTTTATTATTATGATTTTTTTAATGGGAATCCCATTTATTTGTCAAATAGTATTTTAAAGTCGTTTTTTGAGTACCCCTATGCATTAGAGCCACCATACTTAATCAGTAAGCATTATTTTAACAAGCCAGAGATGTCTTCCAATAATGGAATCGTCGCAGATGGGTTTGCTCATTTTGGACTTTTAGGAGCAGTTATTTGGTCAATACTCTTCGCTTTATTGCTAAAAATTTTAGATATTTTGACTTTTGGAAAAAACAAACTGATATTCTGGACATTAATTTTGTTAGGGGCAAGAGTTTTTTCTGGTGGTAGTTTGTTAACAGGCCTTTTGTCCCACGGTTTTCTCGTGATTATTTTGATTGCTTATTTTTATCCATCTCAAAAGAAAACAGTTCAATGAAAATTTGTCATTTGACAACAGTTCACCCTCGAAATGATATTAGGGTATTTTATAAAATGTGTAAGTCTATTGCTGAAATCAACGTTGAAATCTCATTGATAGTCGCAGATGGAAAGGGTGATGATACCGTAGATCAGGTGAATATTATTGACGTTGGATCCTACCAATCAAGTCGATTCAAGCGTTTGTTCGTTGCGCAAAGGAAAATGTTGCAAACAGCCTTAGAACTTAATGCTGATTGTTATCAGCTGCATGATCCAGAGTTGTTGAAAATTGCACCAAAGCTGAAACGAAGAGGAAAGAAAGTTATTTACGATAGTCATGAGGATGTCCCAAAGCAAATACTTTATAAAAAGTGGTTAGGGCCATTATTTATGCGGAAAATCATTTCAAAAGTTTACGATTGGTACGAGAAAAATACTGTTCTAAAATTAGATGGTCTTATTTCAGTAATCGAGGAGATAACTGAAAAGTTTAAATGTCCAAATATGATAACGATAAAAAACTATCCAATAGTTGAAGAGTATCAAGCGCATGTCAAAATCAATGACAATCGAAAGAAAAAGATCATTTATGTTGGTAGTATCTCTGAGGAGCGTGGTATAATGGACTACTTAGATGCAATGAAAAAACTAAAAAGTGATTTTACATTGGTTCTCGTTGGTAGTTTTTCTTCAATACAATTGAAAGAAAAGTGTCTAAATCATCCTGCTTGGAGAGAGGTGGAGTACCTTGGTTTCCAACCCATGGAAGAGGTAGTTAAACTGTTAGGCGAATGTTTTATGGGCTTATGCGTTTTGCATCCTGAGCAAAATTATTTGACGAGCCTACCAACAAAAGGTTTCGAGTATGCTTCAGCTCAATTACCCATGATTATGAGTAACTTTGATTATTGGCGGGATTATTTCGAAGGTACATGCATCTTCGTACAACCTAAAAATAGCGATGGTATTTTAAAGGCAATCGAAACATTAATTAATGATCATTCGAAATACGAAGCGATTCAAAAAACTCAATTCAATCGTTCGAAAATATATTCCTGGGAAAATGAAGCAAAGAAACTCAAAGGATTTTATGATAAGATAGTGTCCAGTTGATAAGATATGCCCGTCCCGTTAGCTAAATTCGAAGAATAAAGTAACTTTGCGTAGTAAGCAGTTTTGAAGTGTTATAATTTTAGTGTTAATCGTCAATGGAATTTTATAAAAAAATGAAACAGCTGCAGCCATTAGACTGGGCTTTACTTTTAAACGCTGTTTCTATTATGTTTCTAAAAGCTGTTCCCTATTTTTTAACTTTACTTCTCATTGTTTTGATTGTTGAATTGATTAGAGGTAATGTTGCTTGGGGAAATACATCTGTAAAAATATTAATTATAATTGGAACCCCTATTTTATTAGGAGCGGTTGGTCTTATTTATACTGAGAATTTAGATAAAGGGTTGGAAGAATGTTCTCGCTTACTGCCCTTTCTGATTTTCCCCATTGTTTTCAATTTTTATAGACCAAAGAACTACTCTTTTTTTAAGAAAGCGGCACTTAGTCTCTTTGCACTTGCTTTAGTTGTGCGATTAGTTGTTAACTTCTACGAATCAATTATTGATTATCAAGCAACTGGTGAGATGCATCATTTGTTCTACACATATTTTGTAGCTGATATTAATATCGTGTCCATATTTATTTTTTTTGCTATACTTTACATATTAGAGTATTTCATATCGAATAATTGGAGTGGAAGGCGAATCGTGACACCCATTATACTATTAGCTATGCTATCTTTCAGTATGATATTTCTTCAAGGTAGAATTGTTCTATTGGGGTTTTGGTTATCCCTCATTATCTTATTTTGGATTTATAGAAAGTTTTCGAAGAAGTGGATGTTACTAGCCGTGTTGGGTGTTACTATTGGTGCCTTCTTTATACCCAATTTTAATTCTAGATTTAGCAACATTAATAAGAATTTTAAAGAACAACCACATCTTCAAAAGGATATGGAAAAAGCAGAAGGAGGTGAGGTTCAAGAAGAAAATATGATCGTGAAGGCGATGAAAAGGCATAGTACCGTTTTGATGTTGATATTATTTGGAGCTATTTTGATAGTGGTCCTTTTTTTTACGCCCTTTCACCGATTTGCACCTCATTTAATTGTTGTATATCTAATATTGTCGTTGATTGGAGTTGTCTTAAGTGCTGATAATGAAGATTTTCATACGGAAGCTAAGCGTTTAGTTGCTAAACAAAAACGAGGAGAACTCTTTGAAGAAGGGCTTTCAACTTCTGAAAAATATCGACTCAACGCTCTTTTGACTTCTATAAGTTTGATTCAACAGCGTCCTTGGTTAGGTTATGGAACAGGAGACTGGCGAGATGCGCTCACCGTAGAGTATTATAAGCGAAAATTGAAACAAAACTTTATAGAACAAACGGCCCCTCATAATCAGTATTTTAGGACTTGGCTGCGTCATGGCATCTTTGGTTTCCTCGCTTTTCTTGCTTATTTGTTTTGGCTCGTTAAGGGAACAGTTAATCATTCCATGACTGGAAGATATGCTTTTGTATTATGCATAGTATTGAGCGCAGTAGGCTACGACATTTTTGATGTTGGAGGATCAATTCCTTTCATTGCTTATTTTTCATGTTTATTTTTCATAATACCTCCTTCTCATATTAACGAAAATCAAAAGCTTCAATGATGCTGTCTTTTCCCTGAATGCTGTTCTTAATATTAACCTTTAAAATGAATTATTATTCTGAACCCATCATCTGCTAATTACTTATATTTGTAGAACACTTTAATCATAGTGTATTCAGTTTTACTGGTTGCCCCCTTAAAATGCAACAAAAAGAAGAAGTTGGCTGATTAAATTATTTATTTCGTTAAGCATGAAAAATAAGTTGTCCGTTGTCATACCCTGTAAGAATGAAGTGAAGCATATCGAAGAATGTATACGTGCTATTTACCTGTGTGATTTACCCACCGATATAGTAATTTCCGTACTAGTGGTGGATGGAATGAGTGATGATGGAACACGAGAAAAAATAAAAGCACTTAAGAGGGAGTATCCGAGTTTATTCTTACTCAATAACAAAATGGAATTAACTCCTTACGCATTTAATATTGGTGTTAACGCTATTGAATTCGATTACCTTCAAATAATAGGAGCACGCCACATTGTTTCTACTAATTATCTGGATGAATGTCTGTACTATTTAAAGAATAATCAGAACATTTGGTGCGCTGGAGGACGGATTCTTAACACTTACACCAATAATACATCTCGAATAATTGCGAGTGCCATGGCAACTTCT
Organism: uncultured Flavobacteriales bacterium; assembly: GCA_913056215.1. Classification (GTDB taxonomy): domain Bacteria; phylum Bacteroidota; class Bacteroidia; order Flavobacteriales_D; family Crocinitomicaceae; genus Brumimicrobium. The sequence continues at coordinate 32,285 of CAJXMN010000017.1, forward strand.
TTTGGCATGGGTGTCGGAAATTTTCGGACACTTCAAAAGACGTGTTTTACTGATACGGTTACAAGTCCCATGTATCCGAAATTTGTATTTGAAAAAATTGGTTATTTTGATGAACGACTGATTAGAAATCAAGATGACGATTTTAATTTCCGTGTTCATAGAGCTGGAGGTAAAATTTTATTTATCCATGATATTTTTTTAAAGTACTATGTTCGTGCAAGTTTGAAAAATTTGCGTAGACAATTCTTTCAATACGGATATTGGAAAGTTTTCGTCAATAAAAAACACAAATCAATTACGACCTTAAGGCAGCTAGTGCCATTGTTCTTTGTAATATTTTTAGTCTTACTACCATTTTCTTTACTTGTTCCTCCGATATTTTTTTATATATTTTCACCAATATTCGTCGCTTATTTACTGCTCGTATTTGTAACTGGCTTTAAACTTATTAAAGAATCTAAAGATTTGTTGACTGGTTTGCTCGTTTATCCAACTATGCATGTCACCTACGGACTCGGATATATTTATGGGGTTATTGATTTTATCCTGTTAAATAAAACGCCGTCGGATAAACAGAAAAGGTTGTCTAGATAATTGCCTTTATCTCCCCAAATGAAATAATGCATCTCCTTTGTTAACCAAAGGCATTTCGTTGACATTGAAAATGTAACCTTCAAATGGTGCCTTCACAGATCGCTCGAATTTCCCGTATGGATCCGCTATCGTCGCAAGGATAGTTCCCTTTTCTACAAACTGCCCATTTTCAATACGTAAATTCAGCATTCCTGAACTACTTGCCCGCAGCCATCGTGAATCGCGAATAACTCGACCGGATTGTTCCGGGAGCTCCTCAAAGTAACGAATGCCCAGGTGGGTCATCACTCTTTTTGTGCCAGCTATGGCCTCATCAACGATAAAGTTATCGATACGGTTTGATTTACCGCCTTCGAACAATATATACTGTTTCCCTATCTTGGATACTGCGTGGCGAATCGATTTTGTGATTAACTTTGAGTCCAAAATGTAAGGAGCATTGAAAACTTCACACAACTCTTTAGTGGCATCATCGCGAAAATCACACCGGGTTTGGGGATAGTTATGTCGTTGTGCAGCTCCAGTATGATAGTCAATCACAACATCTACTAGTGGTGCAATTTCTTTCATGAATATGTAGGCAAACTGACTGGCCAGTGAACCATTTTTTGTGCCGGGAAATGATCTGTTGAGGTCTCGGCCATCAGGAAATTCACGAGAGTGGTTCAGAAATCCAAAAATATTAAATACGGGAATACATATCACCGTTCCGTGATTTGGTTTATTCCACCCTTTTTTGATCATACGTCGCACGACTTCTGTACCATTAATTTCATCACCGTGTAATCCTGCTAGTAAAAGGAGTGTTGGTCCTTTCTTTCTTGCATGTTGTATAATGACAGGGATTTGAATTGGTGTGTTGGTGTGGAGTTTAGCCACCTCCAGCATAACGCGCCCCCCTTTTCCTGGTTTTATTTCTGTTCCTAATAATTCGAGTGAAGGTCTTTTTCTCATTATCGTGTATTTCGTTCAATATAACTGATAATTTCTCCAGCTATATCATTGTGGGTTGCCCGTTCAATCCCTTCGAGACCTGGTGATGAATTCACCTCGAGCACTAAAGGCCCGCGACTCGATTGCAGCATGTCTACACCCGCAACTCCAAGGTTGAGTGCCTTTGCTGATCGAATAGCCGTTTTTTCCTCCGCTTCACTCAGTTCAACGACCTGAGATGATCCTCCGCGATGCAAATTGGAACGGAATTCTCCTGTCTTACCTTGACGCTTCATGGCGCCGACAACTTTACCATCCACGACAAAAGCACGTAAATCAGATCCTGCAGATTCTTTGATGAATTCTTGAACAATAACTCGAGCTTTCAATCCATTAAAGGCTTCAAGTACAGATGTTGCCGCTTTTTTCGAATCAGCTAGCACAACACCTAAACCTTGTGTTCCTTCCAGTAATTTAATCACCACTGGAACTCCTCCTACTGAATCGATAACGCTCTCTACGTTTTTCGAATAATTGGTAAATACCGTCTTGGGCATGCCGATTCCCGATTTTGTTAAGAGTTGTAACGAACGGAGTTTATCGCGAGAATCAGTTAAACCACGAGATATCACCGTTGAAAAGACTCCCATCATTTCAAATTGACGTACCACTGCTGTACCATAAAAGGTGACAGACGCTCCAATTCTTGGAATGATTGCATCATAACCTTTTAAATAGTGATCGTTGTAATAGAGTTGAGGCTGCTCTTCCTCAATGAGTATGTTACACTTGAGATGATCGATAACATCCACCTCGTGACCATGTTTTAAACTCGCTTCAACAAGTCGGCGCGTTGAATAAAGATTTGCATTTCTGCTGAGAATACCAATTTTCATGCGTTAATTTTGTTTTTCATATTATAGGAATTATTCGATTCTGCTGTATCGATCAAAAAACGATGATTCAACAATTTTCGTCCCAAAAGTACGGGATATCGCATCAAATCGCGACGTGACAATGTAAATTCTGTGTTATATGTCTTGCCAAATAAAACAATATTACCTTGAATAATATAGCGTTCTTGTAGCTCTCCACTTGAACTGCGCACTTTTTTGCGCTGATACACAGGGATTGTCACCTTTTTTCCACTGAACCCCTGTTCATCTTCGGCTAAAAAAATAACTTCTAACCCGCCTGGCGTTTCATCAATGTGAGAGCAATGTATGGTGCACGTGTAGGCACCCGAATCCGTTTTGACTTTTACGTTCTCGAGCTCAAACGCAGGCAGATCAGCTATATCATCTTTACCAATAATTTGTTTTTGGGCTTTCATATCCATTTTTTTCGCTTGAAAAAGATAATCATTATGATCGAAACAAGCACCATAAATCCGAGGGTATACCAATATCCATTTTTAAAACCGAGCTCGGGCATGTGTTGAAAATTCATACCATAAACCCCGGCAATAAAGGTGAGTGGGATGAATATTGTAGAAACAATAGTGAGTACTTTCATCACATTGTTCATGCGATTGGACACGCTATTCATATATAAATCGAGTAAACTACTCGCCGATTCCCGGAAAACTTCAACGGTTTCTATTACTTGTATAGTATGATCATAAAGATCTCGAACAAATAGTTTGGTTTCGTCTTCAATGAAAGTAGAATCTAATTTTTCAAATCGACTAACAACTTCTCGTAAGGGGTAGATGGCTCTTCTAATGTGCAACGCTTTCCGCCGAATATTGTGAATTTCCGCGAGTAAATGTTCATCTGGTTTTTCGAGTAACGATTCTTCGATCGACTCTATTTGTTCACCAAAATACTCCAGTGTTACAAAATAATGATCAATGATAGCGTCGAGTAAAGCATAGCCAAGATAATCTGCATTGCGTTTTCGTATTTGGCCGCTTGAGCTGGCCAGTCGTTTCCGAACAAAATCGAATACGTCTCCTGTTTTTTCTTGAAAAGAAATGATGAGATTTCCTGAAATGATAAAGGAAATTTGCTCATTTTCGAGCTGATCTTCCTGAATCATGAACATGTTAACGACCACGTGAATGTAATTTTCAAATTCATCGAGTTTAGGACGTTGACCAATATGTAAAATATCCTCGCCAGAAAGCTTGTGTATAATATCTTGTTCTACTAAATATCGAATGATAGCCGTATCATGTAAACCGGATATGTTCAGCCAGTTGACGCATTGGTTTTGAGATACATGATCCATGGCTTCCTGAATGGACGGATAACGGGACTCTTCGTAATGTTCCTGATTAAAGGTAATGAGATCAATTATTGGCTGTTCCATTTTTTGAGATCCCGTAAAATTTAAAGATCCTGGAGCAAGTCCTATAGTATTCGAAATCGTATTTTGACGCTGGTTCGGCATTTACGTATTTTGTATGAAAAATAAGGATATTATTGAAAATAACATTATAGACCACTACATATTTGAGATCAACTGGCCGAATGAAAACGAAATCGCATGAATTTGGCACCTAATATCAGTATTATTCTTTACGCTAATTCGCATTTTGAAAATCACGATTCTGGAATGAGGGCGTTGAATAATGTTTGGGAAACATTACATTTGTAAAAATTATAAATATATGATTCCATTTTCTCCACCGCGAATAGATGAAGAAACAGTTAAAGAAGTTACTGAAGCACTCATGAGTGGGTGGATTACTACGGGGCCGCGCACCAAACAGTTTGAAAAAGAGATTACGGCATACGTCGGTTGTGAAACTACAGTTTGCGTGAATTCCTGGACGAACGGCATGCAGGTCTTGCTCGATTGGTGGGGGATTGGAGCAGGTGATGAGGTGATCCTGCCGGCCTACACCTATTGCGCCTCTGGAAACGTAGTTTTACATAGTGGAGCGAAACTGATACTCGTTGACATTGATTCGAAAGATTTTAACGCTAGCGTGACGGCTATAGAAAAAGCCATGAGTCCGAGAACCAAGGCTATCGTACCCGTTGATATTGGTGGATTTCCTTGTGATTATGATGAAATTATTCAGCTTGCTGAGGAAATGAGGTCGACTTTTCAACCGAACAACGAATTACAGCAAAAACTAGGACGTCCTATCGTAATTGCTGATGCTGCTCATTCATTTGGTGCGCTTTATGGAGGTCAACGGGTTGGGCGTGTAGCAGATATTACGGTTTTTTCATTTCATGCAGTCAAAAACCTGACGACAGCAGAGGGGGGAGCTATCTGTTTTCAGCTTCCTGATTCATTTGATCATGAAACGATTTACAAAGAATTTTGCGTTAAAATACTCCACGGTCAATCCAAAGATGCGCTGGCAAAAACCAAAAAAGGTGCCTGGAAGTACGATGTAGTAGAACCGGGTTTTAAATGTAATATGACAGACATTCAGGCGGCGATTGGTTTGGTAGAATTAAGGCGTTACCCTTCCAATTTAAAAAGGAGAGCGGAGATATTCGAGCTTTATACAACGGCTTTTTCAAAGTGTAACTGGGCAGAACTACCAGTTTACAAAACACCCCTGAAGGAGAGTTCTTATCATCTGTACCAAATACGTATACGAGATATTGATGGAGCTACGCGTGACGCTATTGTTGAATCTGTTGCAGAAAGGGGAGTAGCTGTCAATGTGCATTTTCAACCACTGCCTTTATTAACAGCTTATAAGCGCCGTGATTTTAATATATCGGATTATCCCATTGCTCTGGAACGTTACTCAAATGAAATATCGCTTCCTGTCTATTATGATTTAACGGATGATCAGGTAAATACGGTCATCGATGCAGTAGTCCTGGCAGTAGAGGAATTGACATAAATGAGAAAGGGATGAAGCGACTATTTGATGTGCTTTTTGCTGTGGTCATTTTGCTATTTTTTTCCCCTTTCGGACTAATTATAGCAATCTTGATATTAACTTCGAGTAAGGGAGGTGTCTTTTATACCCAGGAACGCATCGGTCAACATGGTAAGCCTTTTCAATTGTTAAAGTTTCGCACCATGAAACAATCTTCGGATCAATCGGGAAAACTCACCGTAGGTATGCGGGACCCCAGAATTACAAGAATCGGCTACTTTTTGCGTAAATATAAGATAGATGAATTTCCGCAGTTTGTTAATGTCCTTTTAGGAGATATGAGCGTTGTAGGTCCTCGACCTGAAGTACGGGAATACACCGATTTATATACTGAAGAACAACGGGATATATTGAGTGTAAAGCCTGGAATTACTGACTACGCCTCACTGCAATATTTTGATGAAAATAGGCTATTGGGAGAAAGTGAAAATCCAAGAAAGACGTATATCGATCAGATCATGCCCGCTAAAATTGAACTCAACAGGAAGTATCTGAAACGACCAACGCTCGGTCACGATTTAAAAATTATTGGTAAAACCATTATGCGCATTCTCAAATAGGAAGTCAAGGATGCAATACCTTTTCTGAATAAATTTCAATTGTTTACGTCAACCTTTTGTTATTTTCGTGCGTCATGTACTATGAAACTAAATGAATGCGATGTTAAAGTTGTACCTTTTATGCCTACTCTTGCTTTTAAGCTCAATCACCTGCGCACAGCGAGGTGTTCTGGGGAATCAAACTATTGCAAATCAAGATGTTTCAGTTAATAGTTTTGCGATGCTCTCAGCGAACGCGGTAGCGGGTGCAGCTTCTATTGATGTTGATGATAATGCAATGAGTGGTGCTTTCTTTTCGGGTTCGCTCGGTCAGGGAGATTTAGTTTTGATCATTCAAATGCAAGGCGCAGATGTAGATATTAACACCACTGCTGTCGATAGTTGGGGAGACATTTATACCGCTCAAAACAGTTTTTTTTCTAACGGTTTTGTTAATATCATTACAGAATATGGTCGCGTGTTGGACTATCAAAGCTCAGGTCATTTTGAATACGCTGAAGTTGCAGGTACATCGGGAACAAACACGATTAATTTGAATTGCGGCTTGCAGCACGATT
>CAJXMN010000018.1 GCA_913056215.1 uncultured Flavobacteriales bacterium
CTGTCGTCGGAGGGTTGATCAATTGTTGCTGCTGATGGGTGTTTTAGCATGAGTTGCTGATGCGTGTCCCCATCGAGGTTAATAGCTACTGAAGAAACGATTCCCTTGAGTCTGTCATATTGGCGCTGTTCCTGAAGATTAAGTTGATTGTAATAACCAAAAAGAATAAAAAATACGGTAAGCAAGATTATCGTAATATAGATAATGAACATGATGCGCGTGGCAATGTTACCCAGTATTTTATTTAAAAGATTGCTCAATTGTCGTTGTTCAGTTAGTGAAATTTAATTAATATGATTGTAATTAAAGTCATTGCGTTAACATTTTTATTTAAAAATATATTTTTATGTGCTACAAGGTTGAGCAAAAAGCAAGTACAAAGGTACTTACAGAGCGGTTTAATGCTGCTTTTCGATTACCGGAACTGTACACCCCTCAGAAAGAAATAAATGCGTTTAATTTCCCTGAATTGCCATTACTTACTAATGAACAAGAAAATGAGTTTTCTTTTCATCGCTGGGGCTTAATTCCCGATTGGGCAGAAGATATTGATATCCGTAAAAATACATTGAATGCAAAGTTGGAGTCAGTGAAGGAAAAACCTTCTTTTAAATCAGTGACTGAAAATCGGTGCATTTTGCCTGTTACCGGTTTTTATGAATGGAAGTGGTTGGATGCCAAAGGAAAGAGAAAGGAGAAGTACCTCATACGAGTAAAGGAAACGGAGGTTTTTGCGCTGGCGGGATTGTTTAATAACTGGAAGCATACGCATAATACACAAAACATTAAGACTTTTACACTTTTGACAACGAAAGCTGATACAATCATGGAAGAGATTCACAACACTAAAAAAAGAATGCCCTTAATCATGAATGTTGGTCAGGCACAGCAATATTTAGAAAACGGAACGATTGAGCTTAATCATGATCTTATTCCCAAATGTGTAGAGAGCGATGGTCAACTTGATTTATTTTGACACTGATAGTTCTTTCTGATTACAAAAGTTTATGTTTTTGACAAAAAAAAATGCGATTGGTCTCTTGTTTCCGCTTCATACTCAAAATTGAACCGAACAATTTTAACCTAATGTTGTTTTTAAGACAAAATCACAACAAATAAAGAACTTATGTTACAGAAGACAAACGCATTTAGAAATGGCTTACTCATCTTTTTATTCATCGGGGTATATTTTGTGCTGCTCGAGCTACTGGGTTTGACAGATAATATTTTTCTAAGATTTGTGAATTTTCTGTTTGTGATCATAGGTGTTAACAATACGCTGAAAAAAGCTACGAAAGAAAACCTGGATTATCTGAAAAAATTTGCAGCTGCCCTTTTCGCTCCGTTTCTCGGCGTACTTTTAAGCGCGCTTGCCCTTTTTATCTATCTCACTGCTTTCGAAACGGACTTATCTGCTTACGCTATGACGCTTATACCTGCTAAAACCAATTTCTCCTTTGCGGCAGTCATTTTCGTGGAAGGATTCCTTTCTTCACTCATGTTGGTTTTTATAATGATGCAGTATTGGAAGAATGTAGAGGTAAAAGATTAACCATACAACACGATAAAATTATTTTCGGTTGAATAGCTATCTCATCAGCTTATAGTTGCTCCAAACTGAACAAAAACCGCGAGGTGGTTGCACACTTTTTGCTATTTTCGTCACGTGAAGCGACTCGTATCTATATTGATTCCAGCAAAAAATGAAGCAGCTTTCATAGAAGATTTATTGTGTTCCATTCAAGTTCAGACCCATCAATATTGGGAAGCCATTATAGTAGATGATCACTCAACAGATCAAACTTGCTCGTTGGTCGAATCGTTTTCTAAGACGGATCCCAGGATTAAATGTTTAAAAAACCAAGGGAAAGGTATCATTCATGCCTTGAGAACAGCTTTCATTTATGCTGAAGGCAATTGGATTACGCGAATGGATGCTGATGATCTTATGAAACCTCGTAAATTAGAAGTTCTCCTGGAATGTTTGTCAATTGGAGGTTCAAATGCTGTGGCTGTAGGTGGTGTTCAATACTTTTCTGAAGAGGGTGTGAAATCAGGGTATAAAAATTATGAGCAATGGTTAAATAATCTAACACAAAAAGGAACCAATTTTAAGGAAATTTTTAGAGAATGTGTTATTCCTTCACCTTCATGGATGTTGCATAGAAAAACGCTTGAAAATATCGGTGGTTTTCAGTCTGATCGTTACCCGGAAGATTATGATTTAGCGTTCCGCATGTGGCTTTACGATCTTGATGTTGTACCGAATGCTGAAATTGTTCATGAGTGGCGAGACCACCCTGCCCGTACTTCGCGTACATCAGAAGTCTACAAGGATTATACATTTACTGATTTGAAATGGTTTTATTTTTCAAATTTTTGTAGAAATAATGAGCGCGAATTGGTAGTATTAGGCACTGGTTTTCGCGGTAAAAAATTAGCGGCACACTTGATTGAACGCAAGGTCCATTTCCGATGGATTTCTCACAATGAGAAAAAAATCGGTAAAGACATTTACAATCAAAAAATAGAACCGTTGAATGGCGTGGATTGGAAATGTATTCAATTGATCGCTACGGTAGGGAATGAAAAAGGTCGTCGTCAGGTGAATCAAATGGCGGAAAATGCCGGCTTAGTATTATTAGAGGACTTATTTCATTTTGCTTAAGACCAATATATGAACAATAATAAAATGTATGATTGCATTGTAATTGGCGCTGGACAGAGTGGTTTGTCCTGTGGATATTACCTGCGAAAAACGGGTCTCAAGTTTGTTTTACTGGATGATGAAGAGTGCGCCGGTGGAGCATGGCTGCACACATGGGACTCGTTAACCCTTTTCTCTGCAGCTAAACACAATGCACTACCTGGAAAAGCAATGCCGTCTAGCGAGGGAGAATACCCTACCCGCAACGAGGTTATAGATTATTTGCAGTCCTATGAGGAAAAGTTTAATATCCCACTTCAGAGACCTGTCAGAGTAAGTGGTATAATACGAAATCGAAACCATTTTGAAATTATCACCAATGTTTCAACCTACTTAACAAAATCAGTTGTTGCTGCAACCGGAACCTATCGTTCCCAATTTATCCCTGACGTACCTGGACGAAACGACTTTCGAGGAGATCAAATTCATTCGGCAGCGTATAAAAATCCAACCGATTTTATCGGCAAGCACACATTAGTGGTAGGAGGAGGGAACTCTGGAGCGCAGATCTATGCGGAATTGAGTCAGGAAACACTTACGTTTTGGGGGGTGAAAACGGTCCCTGAATTTTTACCAGATGACGTTGACGGTAAAAAGCTGTTTGATCAGGCTACTGCGATTTATTTGGCTAAAAAGCGCGGTGAACAATTGAATAAAAAAATGTTTGACCTTGGAAATATAGTGATGGTACCGTCGGTAAAGCAAGCGCGTGACCGAGGCGTACTCGATGAATACAAAATTTTAAAAGGATTCGATAAAGACCGCGTTTTATGGGAGGATGGTTCGAGCGACTACATTGATGCCATCGTTTGGTGCACGGGGTTTCACTACAACACGAGCTTTCTGGATGGTTTAACGCATCGTTCACCTAAAGGTAAAATCGTCACAAAAGGTACCAATGCGGAAGAAGTGCAAGGGTTGTGGTTAGTGGGGTATGGCGGATGGACGGGAATGGCGTCGGCTACGATTATTGGTGTAGGCCGAACGGCAAGGAAGACCGTCAAAGAAATTGAATCCTATTTGAAGGAATGGGGATAATGTCAACGTGAAGTATTGGATTGTTTTATTTACGAATTATTCCACTATCATTTGACGCATTTTTTCATATAACACAATTCCAGCTGCAACTCCAACATTGTAAGAACCGAGAGTACCTAGGAGCGGAACTTTTGCACGTTGATGCGCTAGTGAAAGGAGTTCAGATGAGAGACCATCTTCTTCTGAACCCAACATCACTGCTGTCGGTCCAGATAACGTAACGTCAAATACAAAATCGCTGGTTTTTTCAGTACAGGCTACAATGCGTAAACCACTATTTTTGAGGTATTCTACTGTTGCGGGTAGGTCTTTCGTTTTGCAAACAGGTATTTTGTGCAACGCACCTGATGAAGTTTTAATCGCATCACTTGTTATAAGTGCTGAATTGCGATCAGGAACAACAATAGCGTGAACACCAGAGCATTCTGCCGTTCTTGCGATGGCACCAAAATTCCGAACGTCTGTAATACGATCCAGAACTAAAATGTTGGGTGAATCGCCATCTTCAAAAACCTGATCTACTATAGGTTCCAGATCTTGATATTCTACCGGAGATATGAACGCAATAACTCCCTGATGATTCTTTTTAGTCAGCCGATTGAGTTTCTGAATCGGAACAAATTGAAGGGTGTACTTCTGATTGGCAAGGGCCTCTTTTAATTCTTTAAAAAGCGTCTTGTCCATTCCGCGTTGGATCATGATTTTATTGATAGTCTTTTTTGCCTTGACAGCCTCAATCACTGCACGGACACCAAAAACCAGGTCTTCAATTTCTTTGTTTGTTCTTGTCATAATTTCTATTCTACTTGCAAAACTAAACAGATACCAACATAAAAGTGCGTTTTACAAGACTAAATTTAGTTGAATGTTGAGATGCTTTTAATTTCCTGCATTATTTATGATCTCAATACGTTTGCTTAGCTTTTGATAAGGAGTTTTCGCTTCTATAAAATACATTCCGTCATCGAATTGCGTTGTGTCGAATGATACGATATTTCCACCTTTTTTCAGCATTTGATCTGTAATTTCATGGGTCGTAGCATGGTCGATACTGAAAATGGTTACTTTTAGTTCTAGCGCTTCTTCAGCTTCATAAAATAGCTGGATTTTGCCGTGTGCGGGGTCTGGATCAATAGGGTGGAAAGTGATATAACGTCCTTTTTCTAGGCGTCCTTTTTTTAATTTACGCAATAGCAGACGATATAACACTATGAAGATAATGACTGCCAATGTGACCCATGCGACATTAGCAATTGCGCGCGATATATTAATGACTAAAAATAACATTATAGTGAAATTACACCTTTAATTTTTGCCGCTTTCTCGTAAAGCGCAATTACGGCCTCAGCGCTGTTCATTTCTTCTTTAACACTTATACTCGTATAATTACCTTTCCTGGAAGGACGCATAACAATATTGTCTTCATTATTGAAAAGTTGAGTAATCAATGCTATAGTTCTAGAATCACTCGGAGCAATAAATTTGAAAAAATAAACGCGCGGCCACGTCTGTTCCTTTAATTGTTCGTATAATTTTTCGAATTGTTTATCCATAACTAATCTTCTGACAACAAAGTTAATCTTTTTACTTCTTTCTGGAGCATTTCTGGTAGATCATGAAATGCATTCTGTAATTCGCGAAACGTTGTAATCTTATCTTTTTCGCTGATCGTTTTTAGAGCACCCAGTAATTCCATGGGGTCTGGTTCCTTTGAAAGGGTCACTTCCAGGTCGATAGCTTTGCTTTCTTGAAAGTACCACAGTTCATAATAGGCACGCTCCAGTGATAGCCAGGCACTGATCACTTTTTCTAAACTTGCATAATCGGTGGCCTGTAAAACATCAGATTTGAGATCATTACGATTCTCGTGGTAGGCATTAAATGCTTCTATCAGATCTTCGCTGAAGTTGTATTCGCGAGTTATTGAAGAAAAACTCATGATGCGGTCTTCTTGATTTGTAATTAAGAGGTAAGCGTGATATTGTTGTTTAAGTTTTTTGAGTCGTGATTGAAAAACTTTTGCGAGTGGCGGGCGGGTCAGCAAAAATTGCTTTTGTTCAAAAAGTCGTTGCTCCCAGAGATCATCAAGATCATCCCCTGACTCATGGGGAAAAAATAATTTAGCCTCTTCTTTCTTCATGGCTCAAAAATAATTACTCTTAATTGATATAGCCCTGAAGTTGAAATGCATTTTTTTAATTAGAGATGTTTAATGGCTTGAGTGGAAGTTTTTATTATGTTCATTTTAAATCGTAATTTCGCAATAAGAATTACTTGTTATGGATCGTATTAACGTACTTATTGTTTTTTCGCTATTTCTCTTCAATTTTTGCAGCGCTGATGAAAACTTGCGCAGTGATACGATCGATGTCATCCAGTATCGGATGGAACTCGATATCACAGATTTTTCAAGTCAAACTTTGAAAGGGAATTGCGTTGTGAATTTCTCAAGTAAGATGAACAACGTGAATACAATTTCATTGGATCTATTGGGCTTTCAGGTAGATTCCATTAAAAGAGGTCCAGATCTACTCAATTTTGATTACAATGATACGTTGTTGGTTGTGGATCTTCCGAATAGTCTGGATATTGGCGATACGGATTCCGTACAAGTATTTTATCAAGGCACACCGGTGCAGGACCCTTCTGGTTTCGGTGGATTTTATTTTCAAGGAGATTATGCGTACAATTTGGGTGTTGGTTTTCAGGCAGATCCACATAATTATGGACGTGTTTGGCATCCCTGTTTTGACAACTTTGTGGAACGAGCGATGTATGACATCACAATTTCAACTTCTTCGGATAAATTTGCGTATAGCAACGGTTATATAGCCAGTGAAAATAATACGGCTACTGTCAATACCAGAAGATGGATATTGACGGAGCCTATTCCGACTTACCTGGCTTGTGTAGGGGTGGCACCATACACACATGTCGAAGATGAATATACGAGTAACCTTACTTCAAGTCAGATTCCAGTAATGCTCATCGCTGAACCTCAAGATACGACCAGCTTCAAAAATGCTTTTGTCAATCTCAAAGGAGCAATGACAGCATTTGAAGCCCAATTTGGACCTTATGAGTGGAATAAAGTTGCTTTCGCTTTGGTACCTTTTAACGGTGGAGCTATGGAGCATGCAACTTGCATTATGTATCCCCGTGCAACAGCAAATGGGACGACGCAGTACGAAACTTTGATGGCGCACGAATTATCTCATCACTGGTGGGGAAACCTTGTTACTTGCCAGACTGCCGAAGATATGTGGATTAACGAAGGACTTGCTACTTATTGTGAATCCATCTTCTTAGAGCACGTTTATGATTATGATACCTATCTTGATGAGATTACTGCTGTGCACCAAGATGTATTACAATCTGCTCATTACGATGATGGAGATTTTCTTCCACTTTCCGGAGTGCCGCACAATGCAACTTATGGCACCCATAGTTACAGTAAAGGAGCAACGATGATGCATAACCTACGTACCTATCTGGGGGATACTGATTTTTTTGCAGGACTTCAGTATATTCAACAGAATTATGCCATGACGCACATTGACGCTGAAGGATTTCAAAATGCGCTCGAGAGTGCAACCGGAAATAATTTAGAGGCTTTTTTTAATAATTACGTTTATAATCCCGGATTTAACGGGATTGAAGTTGATTCGTTTAAAGTGGTAAATAATAATGTAGATTACGATGTGACCGTATTCCTTCAACAAAAAATATTCGAAGCTCCTGACTTATTTACGAATGTTCCTATTACAATTACTTTTGCGGGATCTGATGGGGAGCGAGTGACACGTCAAATGATGCTTTCTGGCGTTACAGCACAAGAAAGTTTCAACATTGCTTTTCATCCTGAAATGGTCATTCTCAATGAATCATCCGAACTGTTAAACGCAGTTACGGGTGAGAATCGCCTGATTACCGAACAAGGACAGCACCAGATGAATGATGCCAAATTTTATCTCCGCGTCAATAACGAAAGTGATTCATCCTTTTTGCGCGTAGAGCATTATCGCGTTGCTCCTGACCCCATTTTAAGCCCATACATCAGTCATCAATTTGTGATCTCACCAGACCGTTATTGGAAAGTGGACGGTATGTGGTCGAACTCCTTCGAGGCGGAAGGAAGAATTACTTACAATTCGAAAGATGCAGCTTCTGGAAATCTCGATAATGGCTTAATGACGAATCATGCCGGCGTCAATTTCACGGAAGACAGTCTGGTCATTTTATGGCGCCCTAACCAGTCGACACGTTGGGAAGAATATCCCTTTTACGAACAATCAACAATTGGGAGTTCCACTGATGGTTATGGTCGTTTTGAGCTACCACAATTATTGAAAGGGGAGTATGCATTTGGTTTTCGAAAGAATGTAGCAAAAAACCCTAATGAATCGAAACACAACAGCGTAAGGCTTTACCCTAACCCCTCATCTGATGAGGTGGAGGTGACTGTTGAGAACTATTCTGGAGATGGACGAATTTTCGTTTATGCACAAAATGGTGCTCAGTTGTACAATGCAAAGATGACTGAAGAAGCTACTAAGCTAGATGTATCTAGTTGGAGGAGCGGTAGTTATTACGTTATCGTTTACATGGATAATAATATATTCGGTGTGGAACAATTTGTAAAAAAATGAAGAAGAAACGGATATTAGCCATTGATTTCGGGCTCAAACGAACAGGTATCGCGGTGACTGATGAAAATAACATTATCGCTTCAGGTTTAACGACGGTCCCAACGAACGATTTAATGGACTTTTTGATGGCTACAGTGCAAGATAAAAACATTGGAACAATTGTGTTAGGGGAGCCGAAAAGATTAAATATGCAAGATTCTCACAGTTCTGAGAATGTGCGTTTATTGAGAGCTGCATTAGAGAAACAATTTCCCTCAATTGAAGTAGAATCGATGGATGAGCGTTTTACTTCTAAGATGGCTGTTCAGTCGATGGTAGCGAGTGGGGTGACAAAAAAGAAGCGGAAACAAAAAGAACTCATCGATGAGGTGAGCGCAACAATTATCCTTCAATCCTATATGCAGCGTACTCAGTTTTGATGGAGCAGTAAAAAAGCTGCTTGTTAAAGTGGCTTAAAGTAATTCTATTTGAAGTAGAAATGAATATAAAAAAAGCCTTATTTTTGGACCATGATAAAAGATTTTTCAGATTCAAATAGCATTTTGAATCAGTTTTTGGCTGAAATTAGAAATGTCGAAGTACAACATGACCGCATGCGATTTCGTCGCAACTTGGAGCGTATGGCTGAAATTATGGGATACGAACTATCCAAAACATTGCAGTACGAAGAGCAAGAGATCATTACCCCCCTAGGTGAAGCAAATATGAAATTACCTAAAGATGAAGTGGTTCTCGCGACTATTTTGAGAGCAGGTTTACCCATGCACCAGGGTCTCTTGAATTATTTCGACAACGCAGATTGTGCCTTTGTTAGTGCGTACAGGAAACATACAACAGATGAAGATTTCGATATTCAAGTGGAGTATTGTGCTTCGCCAAGTCTAGTGGGCAAAGATCTTATTATTAGTGATCCAATGCTTGCTACAGGGAGTTCAATGGTGCAGGTTTATGAAGCGTTAAAGCGCTACGGTGTGCCGCGTTCTTTACATATTGTATGCGGTATAGCGACAGAAGAAGGAATAGCTTTGCTTCAAAAAAAATTACCGCAATCGACAAAGATTTGGGTTGGAGCTGTAGATGATGAATTAACAGCTCAGTCGTATATAGTACCAGGTTTAGGCGACGCAGGAGACTTGGCTTTTGGTGATAAGGTTTAATGTATGATTACATACCTTACCTTTTTTCTTTTTAGTGTCTGGAAATTTATGTTTACTCCATTAGCCGGACCAGCTGCGGGATTGAACTTTTGGGAAACATTTTTTTCTTGTTTGGGGGGAGGCTTTTTCTCAGCCATCATTTTTTATTTCGGGAGTAGTTATTTCATGCAACGTGCCGTTCGACTCAGCGCTGAAAAAGAAAAACAGCGTGAACAATTGGGTAAAAAAGTTAAGCAGAAAAAAAAGTTTACGCGTTCGAATCGATGGATTGTAAAAATAAAGCAGTCATTCGGAATGTATTTTGTAACCTGGGCTTTTCCATTATTTTTCTCAATACCGCTAGGCACCATTATTACGGCAAAATTCTATAAGCACCAGAAATCGACTTTTCCGCTGATCTTGTTCTTTTTGACAATTGATTGTCTCATTATAACAGGAGGAACTTATCTCGTAAAATACTTGTGGGTATGAGTAAAATACAACATGTTTTTTTTGATTTAGACAGAACACTTTGGGATTTTGAAAGTAATTCCAAGTGTGCACTTGAACAGTTGTTCGAAGAATTGAAACTACACGATCACCTGGAATCATTCGAGACGTTTCATAACACGTATAAAAAAATGAATGCAGCGTGGTGGAATCAGTATCGTAAAGGTCAAGTTGAAAAAGAAGCGCTAAGAGTTGGTCGGTTTAGCGATACCCTGAAAAGCTTTGAAATTGAAAACGATTCTCTTGCTCTAAAGCTTGCTAATCGTTATGTTGAGGTTTCCCCTTACCAAACCAACTTGTTTCCTGGAACAATTGAGACCCTGGAAAGCTTAAAAAAAGAGCAACACACCTTGCATATCATTACCAATGGATTTAAAGAGGTGCAGTTTATTAAATTGCAAAACAGTCAACTGATTCATTATTTTGATGACGTATTGTGCAGCGAAGAAGTTGGGGTCAATAAACCTGATCCTCATGTCTTTAGAAGTGCCCTTCAACGTGCTAATGCGCACAGTGATGAATCGCTCATGGTTGGAGATGATTTTGAAGCCGATATTTTAGGAGCTGAAAAATGCGGTATTAAAGGGGTGCTTTTTGACCCTCATGACCATTTCCAGCAGAACAGTGCGGTGCGCAAAATACGTACGCTTGAGGAGATACATCCTATCGTAGTTGGTTTATAACGTTGGTATTACAGTAGATTTTTTAACCTCGTCTAATACGAAGGTACTTTTGATCTGGCTAATATTTTCGAGTGCAGCTAATTTACCAGATGAAAAGTGATGATACGCATTGAGATCTTCAACCATTACTTTTAACAGGAAATCATTAGACCCTCCCATGAGGTAACACTCCATGACCTCCTCAAGTTCGTAAATGGATGCCTTAAACGATTCAATATCTGATAGTTTTTGCCCTTCCAGGGATACCGAACAAAATACAGTGATTGATTCGCCTACCTGTTGGGTGTTAATTAGTGCGACATACCTGTCAATCACACCTTCTTTTTCGAGGCGCTTGATACGCTCATAAATGGGTGTTTTGGATAAATTAAGTTGTTCAGCGATGTTTTTGATGCCTATCTTGGCATCTTGCTGAAGCATACGCAATATCGAAATATCGAGGTCATCTAATGGAGGCATAGTGAATATTCCTTAATTTGAATTTACAATGTGTTAATAAATTAAAATAATTTACAAAACTATTTATATTTAGGAAAAAATACTGAATAAATTTATTTTAATAGATATATACACTATGAATTGTACTTTTGTGATAAAATAAAATAGTAGATATGAGCAATAAGTTCAAACCAGAAAGTTTAATGATGAGTCACGGATACAAACCGGAACTTTCACAAGGTGCAATAAAAGCCCCCATCTTTCAAACATCAACATTTGTATTTGAATCTGCAGAGGAAGGAAAAGCCTTTTTTGAAGTTGCATACGGGCTGCGTGAAAAGGAAAAGGACGAAGAGTTAGGACTTATCTACAGTCGTATAAACAATCCGAATCTCGAAATTCTTGAAAATCGTCTTTCACTTTGGGATAAGGCGGACGATACAGCGGTTTTTGAGAGTGGAATGTCGGCTATAAGTACGGTTTTACTGGAATTTTTGAAGCCAGGTGATCTGATTTTATATAGCTCCCCAACGTATGGTGGAACAGATCATTTTATCCAGGAGTTTTTGCCTAAAATAGGAGTGGAGTATGCTGTTTTCCATCCCGAGAATACGCAGGAAGAAATTGAAGCAATCATAGAAGCAACAGGTAAAAAGGACCGCCTTGGATTGATTTATATTGAAACACCAGCGAATCCAACCAATACCATTATTGATATTGATATGTGTCGCAGGATTGCTGATAAATATAAGAATGGCGAGGATCGTTCTTATGTGTGCGTCGATAATACCTATATGGGACCTGTATGGTCAAAGCCACTCGAAGCGGGAGCAGACCTGGTTGTCTATTCAGCTACTAAATTTATTGGAGGACACAGTGATTTGATTGCTGGAGCTGTACTCGCGAATGAAGCGTTGATGATACGAGTTAAAACATTGCGTACCTTCCTCGGCAATATGGTAAGTCCACACACGGCTTGGTTAATGCTGCGTAGTTTGGAAACGTTGAAGATCAGAATGGAGAAGCAATGTCGCAATGCACAGAAAGTGGCTGATTTTCTCAATAATCACGATAAAGTGAAGCACGTTCACTATTTAGGAATGATTGATGAGCAGAGCCCTCAGTATGAAGTTTACAAGCGTCAATACAATTCACCAGGAGCTATGATATCTTTTGATATCAGCGGAGGAGAAAAAGCCGCCTTTAAGTTCCTCAACCATTTAAAACTCGTTAAATTGGCAGTAAGTCTGGGAAGTACAGAAAGTTTGGCGCAGCATCCACAAACGATGACACATTGTGGTATTGATCCTGAAGCGCGAGAGCGTATGGGGGGGACGGAAGATCTCGTTCGCCTTTCGATTGGAGTAGAGGATGCAGAAGATTTGATATGGGATGTAAAACAAGCCCTGAAGCAAGTTTAGACACCTACTGAATGCAAGTGAGGAGCCACTTCCACGAGGAAGTGGCTTTTTTTATTTTTCTTCAAATTCAAGTAGCTGATAAGGCTGCTGTAAAACGCATTTCGGACACTTGAACTCCTGATCTATAAGTTCTTTGATTGACAAAGTATTACAAATGATCATTCATTAAAATACAAAATGTGTATCCGTTTGTTTACCCAAGATCAATTTCTACTACATAAAAAGGTTAGTCCTTTGTCTCTCCCCACTGCGACAGGCTCAGTTCAGCGCTTTGTAGGGCGTCAGGGGGATGACTATTTTACTTACAAGTCAATGATCGATAAATTTTTAATCTTACTTCTACCAAAAAATGGGCTAGTTAATTCATTGACTTTTCTCTAACTATTATCCTCCTATCCTCCACCTAGCCCCCTCCGAAGGGGGAAACGAAACCTCAATAAATAGTGAGTATTGATAAAGTTTTCGGGTTTTTTGAAGATTTTAACCAAAAAGCCAGCATTGTTAGACTCTAGTTTATAAAAAAAATGGGGTAACAAGCAGATATGTATTAAAATACAATGATTACTCCTTATCCATTTTTTAGACTTATAAAAAAAGAGAAGCAACATTTTCAGCTGGAGGGTAAGAGAAAGGAAACTGCGCACGATCTTATCAAAATCGTCATACAATAGTGAACTAACTGCCTTCAGCAACCTTAAATTCGGAGGTCTTGTGAAAGGTAATATCCGGATAATCACGCTCTGCCATTTCAAGTAAAAATGGTGTTTCGGCAAGAAAAACTAAATTGTCATCTTTATCCTTGGCAATATTACCAATTTTTGCCTTTTTAAATGTTGATAGCTGATCTTGGTTATCAGATGTAATCCAACATGCTTTATGAAAATTGAGGGAGGTAAATGAACATTTAGCACCATATTCATGCTTGAGACGATAAGCAATCACATCAAACTGAAGTTGGCCAACAGTCCCTACGATTTTTCTACTACCTGGTTCCTGGATAAAGAGTTGAGCGACCCCTTCATCCATGAGTTGTCGAATGCCTTTTTCGAGCTGTTTCGACTTCATCGGATCGTCGTTGCGCAATTCTTGAAATATTTCTGGTGAAAAGGATGGAATTCCCACAAAATTTAAGTCGCGTCCTTCTGTCATGGTGTCGCCAATCTTAAAATTTCCAGTATCATAAAGGCCAACCACGTCACCAGGAAATGCTTCGTCCACAATACTTTTATCTCTCGCCATAAAAGAAGTGGGGTTGGGAAACTTCAGCTTTTTGCCTTTCCGAACGTGTTTATAAAAAGTATTACGTTTAAATTTACCAGAGACGATACGTAAAAAAGCGATACGATCCCGATGTTTCGGGTCGAGGTTGGCATGAATCTTAAAAACGAATCCAGAAAATTTATCTTCTTGGGGTTCTACAAAAGTGTTATCTGTAGCGCGACCTCGGGGAGAAGGTGAGATTTCTATAAAGGCATCGAGTAATTCGCGAACCCCGAAGTTATTTACTGCGGAACCAAAAAATACGGGCGCAGTTTTTCCTTTTAAATAGTGCTCAACGTCAAAAGGATCATAAACCCCTTCAACAAGCTCCACCTCCTCGCGTAGCTCTTTGGCACTATCTGCTCCGATGATTTCATCGAGCTGTGGATCGCTTAGATCTTTAAACTTGATCAGTTCTTCATTAATTTTTGTTTTACTGGCGTGAAACAGTGACAATTCTTCTTTATAAATATTATAGACGCCTTTGAATTGATCACCATCACCGATAGGCCAGGCGAGGGGACGAACATTTATCTTGAGCTTAGTTTCAATTTCATCGAGTAAATCCATCGGGTCCTTTCCGAAGCGATCCATTTTATTAATAAAAACAATAACGGGGGTGTTTCGCATACGGCAGACTTCCATGAGTTTCTCGGTCTGACTCTCTACACCGTTAGCGTTATCGATGACCAGGATTACACTATCTACTGCCGTCAATGTACGATAAGTATCTTCTGCAAAATCCTTGTGCCCTGGAGTATCCAGGATATTAATTTGCTTGTTTTTATACTCGAAAGCCATGACCGATGTAGCTACAGAAATCCCTCTTTGTTTTTCGATTTCCATAAAATCGGAAGTGGCGGTTTTCTTGATTTTATTGCTCTTAACGGCACCTGCGGTTTGAATTGCACCACCAAAAAGCAGCAATTTTTCTGTTAAAGTCGTTTTACCAGCATCCGGGTGAGAGATAATTCCAAATGTTCTCCTCTTTTCGATTTCGTCTTGTTCTGCCATTGAAGCTTAAATTCTGTGATTTGATACGAACGCCCCAAATTTAGTGCTAATTTATTTTTTAGCAGGGGTGATTCATAGTTATTACTCGAGATAATCTATGATAAATGAATTTATTTAATTTTAATATCGAGCAATTGTTCATCTTCGATAAAACCACTTAATCGATCACCTATTTGGACGGGTCCAACCCCTTCAGGAGTTCCAGTAAAGATAAAATCTCCTATCTTGAGCGTCATAAATTGAGAGACATAAGCAATAAGTTGATCGACATGAAAAATCATGTTTTTGCTGTTGCCTTGTTGAACGATTTCACCATTTTTTTCTAAACGAAAATTGAGATTATCCAGGTTGTAATCTTCTAATGGAAGAAATTTTGGACCAACTGGAGCGCTGTTTTCGAATGCTTTTGCAATTTCCCAGGGTTGTCCATTCTTTTTACATTCCGCTTGCAAGTCGCGAGCAGTAAAGTCAATACCTAGTCCGACGTGGTCATAATAATCACCAGCGTATTTCTGAGCAATGTTTTTTCCGAGTTTATTGATTTTGATCACCAATTCACATTCATAATGGAGGTCATTGGTGAAATCCGGGTAGAAAAATGGATTTTTACGCGGCAAAAGTGCCGTGTCAGGTTTCATGAAAAACATCGGACGATCGGGAATCTGAGCTTGCATTTCTTTAGCGTGATTCACGTAGTTTCTACCGATACAAATAATTTTCATATGGATGAAGTCTTTTAACGTTTCTTACTGACCAAATTTGTTTTTCAATGCATCTATTTTGGTCTCCATTTTCTGTTGTTCTTTCTCTTTGCGTATTGCTTTTAATCGCTGCCGTTCAGCTTTAATGCGTTCCATTTCTGCCTTCAAAACGGCTTTGGTATAGCGCGGAAAATTACCATTAAGCATCCAGCCATAATATCCCGGTTCTTGATTAGCAACCTCTTCAATAGTCTTACCTTTGTGTTTACCAAAGTTGTAAATAGGCTTGCCGTCTTTATTTTTAGCCAGTCGACCTGCAAAATCAATAATTTCGTGCTTAGTATTTTTGGAAAATTCAGAAAGGTACTCAATGTCTCCTTTTAAATCTTCGTAGCGTTCTATTTGAGCTTTAAGCACCTCGAAAGTAGCATTGGTATCTGCCGATGCATTATGGGCATCATTCAAGTCTTTATTACAGTAAAATTTATACGCAGCGACCAAGGTTCTTTGTTCCATTTTATGGAAAATATTTTGAACGTCTATAAATTTGCGATTAGAGACATCAAATGAGTGATCCACGCGCAGAAACTCTTCAGCTAACATCGGGATATCAAATTTGTTGGAATTAAATCCGGCTAAGTCAGCACTCCCCAAAAAAGCAGCAAGGTCATCTGCGACATCTTTAAATGTGGGGGCATTTTGAACATCCTCATCACTGATTCCGTGAATTTCTGTGCTTTCACTTGAAATAGGCATTTGTGGGTTTAATCGTTTTACCCATTCTTCCTGTTCTCCTGACGGTGTGATTTTTAATACTGCAATCTCAACGATTCGATCAGACGATACATCCAATCCAGTCGATTCAATATCAAAAACGGCCAGGTCATTATTAAGATTCAAATTCATATCATAAATAATAAAAAAGCGGGTTTTCACCCGCTTAAAATTTCTACATGCGCAAATATCACTGCTTTGTATTTAATATCCAAGAAGATTGGCTAACTTCTCTACGAGCGCGTTCAAGAAGTTCCTTTACACCGCTGATTTTGTTGGAAGAACCGGCAGAAACAACATGCATACCATTGCGCTTACCAATGATCTTACCTTCAAATCCTTTGTCTTTTAAATTTTGGACCATGCCTTCTGCATATTTAATGCGATTGAAGACGCCAGTAATAACATGATAATTATAATCACTTTCTATCATTTGTCCAGCATGGAACTCATCCCCTTGTTCATCGACGTACATGGTCGTGTTTTCTCTTTGTACAACTCCTTTTTTTACTTCTTCATCTTCAGACTCGAGCTGAACGATCTCATCGCCCATGCTGTTTACACCATCCAGATTAATGCTCGCAAACTGATAAGGAGCGTATTTTTCGATGTCCATCCAATCTTCCTGATATTCTGGACCAGCTACTTGAATATCATCTACAATAACATCAACGACATTGTTTAATTCTTGTTCTTCGAAATAATTGATGAGTAGTTGTTTCAGTTCATTGGCACGTTTTTGGGCTAATACTTCATTGTTTTCGAATGTTTTTGTAGGCACTTCCGAAGCAGATGAATTGATGGTTAATTCAACACTTGATCTTCCACGGTCAATTTGCTGCTGAAGTGAGTCCAGGAATATTTTTAAGGCACCTTTTTCTGGATCTAATTGATTTTTATTATAACCAAAAAAGTGCTTCATTTTCAATGGTTCATAGGAGGCAAGCAGTTCTTTTTGATCTACAGGAGACATGGTTGATAAATCCAACACGATGTGACGATAGATTTCTTCATATCCTTTATCACATGAAGTTGTTATGATCTCCTTGGAGATTTCTGTTTGTGCGTTATCGTAGTGGAAGGTCACTTCGTATTCACGACAAGGGTAGAGCGAAGCGAAAAAAGTACCGTCTGAAATTCTTGGGAATAAAGAAATCTCATAAGGCTCCTCACAATTAAGACATTTAACTGTAAATGCTACATCTTCAGGAAGTGGATCGCCGGTGCTGGTTTCAATTTCACCTTTGAGTACGGCAATGTCTTCCACACCGTGTTCTTTATTCTTGATTTCATAAATATCTTTCTCTCCTAAACCACTGGGACGAAAAGAAGTAAGATATCCCGTAAAACCATCGACGGTAGTCGTATAATAAATGTCATCTCCAGTAGAATTTAGTGGGTAGCCTAAGTTTTCCGGCACTGACCAGGAGCCGTCCTCTTTCAATGTTGTTTTAAAAATATCGAAACCGCCCATGCTTTTAGGACCGTTATGAGCAAAATATATCGTCTCGTTATCTATTGCAATGAACGGAGCATCTTCATCATATTCTGAATTGATGGGGGCCCCCACGTTGACGGGTTTACTCCATTTACCATTTTCTAATTTATCGATGCGATAAATATCGCGTCCTCCAAGACCACCTTTACGGTCAGAGGCAAACAATTTGAATGTACCATCTGGTGCAACAGTCATGTGCGGTTCCCAAGCTTTTGTATTGACGCCTTTCGTCTCTAGTTTTTTAAGATCGCGAAACTGGCTTCCTTCAAAATCAGAATAGTAGATATCACCGTTTCCGGATACATCTTTATAGGCATAAATGCGTCGTTCATCAATACTTACGGCCATGGTGGCTTCGTTGTGATCAGGAGTACAAAACTCCATCAATCGCGGTTGAATCCAGTTATCATTAAAATCTTTGTAGGACACGTAAATATCTTCTAGATAGAGATTTGTTCCTGGCTCTTTAATCCCGGCATTACTCGAATCAGGTCGAATTCTGCGTGAAGTAAAATAAATGGCAGAACCATCGAGTGAAATCACTGGACTATAGTCTGGATATTTACTATTGACACCATTCCCCAGGTTTTCTACTTCATAGTCAACAGGGTTGTCGATTTGCTTTTTAGCTACATTACATTGTTGAATAGCTGTTTGAGCCTTTTGATGGTATTCGTCAGATTCGGAGCTTCTATCTAGATACTGATTGTAATAATCGAGCGCTTTATCAATTTTCTTACTATGATGATAGAGTTTTCCTAGATGGAAGAGAGCAGATACTGGTGCTCCTTTTTCTTTTGTGGAAAATAAATCGTAATTCTTCGATATTTTGGTAACCGCTTTCTCCAAATAGGGTTTTGAACGCGTAAAGTCATCCGAAGACTTCATTATTGCATACCCTTTTCGAAATAGATAATTTGCATTATTAGGTTGAAATTCGAGTAATTTATCCGCCGTGAGCAACGCATGATAATATTCTTCATTGATATTCATCACCGTGTTGAGTTCAACAATTTCTTTTTCTGAAGCTTCAGCTATTATTTGACGGACTTCTTCTTCTGTGAAATCTTGAGCAAACGTAGCCGAACCAATGATAAAGGAAAAAATAAGTAGCGAAATTTTAACACAATTATTCATAAGCACGTTATTAATCTAAGTATGTGTTTACTGATTTTTCGCAAATAGGTTACATCAAATTGTGAAATTACTGACCTTCGAGCTCTTGATCTTTAGAGTTTAATTCCTCGACCTTCTCTTCTTCCTCACCATTTACGTGAATCTGAACATACTGGTATGGAGCGTACTTGTCTATGTTTTTGTGGGTTCCGTATACGTAACGCGGCCCATTAACACCGACTTTATTCGTTTTAATTACTACTTTTCCACTGAGCGTTGCATCTTGATCAATAAATTTGCGGAGTTGTTTAACAGTTTTTTCAGCTCGAGCACGAGCGAGATCCATGTTCGAATCGTAAGTTCGTGTAGTCACTTTTGATGCAGAAGCGTTCACTTCAATTTCAAATGTTTCTCTTCCATTTTCTGCTTGTGCAATCATTTTATCCAAGAGCTTTTTCATACTTCCTTTTTCCGTTGAAAGCTTTGTATTGTTGTAAGCAAATATATGTTTCAGACGGATAGGGTTATATTCGTAATCGATTGAAGTTACAGTATCTTCTGGTTCAACAACAGCCATGGTTGATAGATCTAACAAAATGGTTTTACTAATTTCTTCAAAATCTTTCGCACAATTGGTCGTGATTTTTTCTTGATGGAATTCTGTTTCACCGTCGTTGTGGTGAAAAATCATTTTGTACTCTCGACATGGTTGCAAGCTAGAAAAGAAACTTCCATCACTGAGACGAGGTCGTATCACACGGATAGAGGGATCCCCACAATTCACACACTCTAACGTAAAGGCCACATCCTCTGGAAGCTGCTCTCCGGATGTGGTGATAATTTCACCTGTTAAAATAGCGACATTGTTGATTCCGAGGTAGTTGTTCTTAATCTCATAAATATCTTTCTCTCCTTCTCCGTTGGGTCGAAATGAACTCAAGTAACCTGTTAACCCATCTGCTGTTGTGGTGTAATAGATATCATCTCCCATCGAATTGAGCGGGACGCCAAGGTTAATAGGGTCACTCCACTCTTGTTCATCATTGACGATTGAGACAAATACATCAAATCCACCCATACTCTTTTCCCCATTGTGTGAAAAGTACAATGTTTTGTTATCCACAGAGATAAACGGTGAATCTTCATCGTGCTTGGTGTTAATTTTTGGTCCTAAATTTTGGGGAGCACTCCATTCACCATTGGGTAGTTTTACTAATCGATAAATATCGCGACCACCAAAACCACCTTCTCGGTCCGAAGAAAAGTATTTATACTTTCCATCGGGACTGACTGTCATGTGGGGTTCCCAAGCATCAGTATTGACCCCCTCGGTCTCGACAGGTTGTAGTTTTTTAAATTTACTATCTTCAAATTCGGAATAGAAAATATCACCATTTCCAGCGTCATCTTTGTACAGATAAATAACCCGCTCATCAGTACTTACCGCTACGGTAGCCTCGTTGCGCTCTACACTGCAGAGATCCAGCAACTCAGGCTCACTCCAGACACCCTGTCTCTCACGATATGCAACATAAACGTCCTCTAGGTATTGATTTTTGTACGGTTCCTTGTAATCCTTATTCGAACCATCTTCCCGCAATCGTCTGGATGTAAAATACAAAGCCCCTCCATCCAGGGATACAATAGGAGAATAATCTGGAGCTTTAGAGTTAATTGTTTCACCCAAGTTGACAATTTTATAATCGCGCGGATTTTTGAGAAACTCTTCCGCGACTTCACATTGCTTGAGCATGAGCTTTGCTTTATCGACTACTTCGGAACCTTTTGGTGGGTTTTCCAAAAATGTCTTGTAATTCGATGTAGCCTTTTCAATTTCAGCACCAAGATGATAACACCTTCCTAAATAAAAGTAACTTTCTAAGGGACCATCATCTTCATTGGGAGAAAAGAGGTCATAATTTTTAGTAATACTTGTTTTCGCTTTTTTGAAATAAGGTATTGCTTTAGAGTAATTGCTTACAGAGTTAAATAAGGCGTAGCCTTTCCTGTAGTTGTAATTTGCATTTTCTGGTTGTTTCTTCAGAAGCTCATCGATAACCATGAGCGATTGATGGTAATAACCATCCATAAGCATGAGTGTGTTCTTTTGCACCATTTCTCGCTCATCCGCCGTTTCTAAAAACATCTCTACTTCTTCATTGGTCATCTGAGAAAAGGTGACACTTGAGAATAAAAATGTTAATACCAGTAAAAGACTAAAATTTTTCATGCCATAAAAATAAATAATCTCGCTTAAAATTCATTAAACGAGATTATTAAGTTTTGAGAAATTATATTTTAAAGTTGTGTCTCGGGGTCGAAAGCTTCCAAATATTCAGCGACACGTTTTACAAACATTCCACCTAACGCACCATCTACCACGCGGTGGTCGTAAGAGTGAGAGAGGTACATTTTGTATCGAATACCGATAAAATCACCGTCTTTGGTTTCAATGACTGCCGGAACTTTTCGAATTGCCCCTGTTGCCATAATAGCTACCTGCGGCTGGTTGATAATGGGGGTTCCCATCACATTACCGAAGGTGCCAACATTAGTAAGTGTATATGTTCCTCCTTGAATATCATCAGAAGAGAGTTTGTTTTCACGTGCATTTCTCGCAAGTTCATTGACTTTTTTGGCCAACCCATATAAGTTCAGACGATCTGCTTGTTTGATCACAGGAACAATTAAATTACCCGATGGAAGCGCTGCAGCCATACCTATATTGATATCCTTACGCTGTACGATTTTATCACCGTCGACACTAATGTTAATGCGAGGGAAATCTTTGATTGCTTTAGCAACAGCCTGAACAAATACCGGAGTGAAGGTAAAGTTCTCTCCTTCCTTTGCTTTAAAGTCACCTTTGATTTTATTTCTCCAGTTCCAAATGTCGGTCACGTCAGCTTCCACAAATGAGGTTACGTGTGGTGAAGTCTGTTTAGAAGTGACCATGTGATCAGCGATCATTTTACGCATGCGATCCATCTCTACAATTTCATCACCAGGCATTGCTGGGACCTTTGAAGGAGCTGGTTGTTTTTTTGCAGCTGGTTCTTCTCTTGAGGAAGTCGGTTGTTGTGGTTGCGGAGCAGCTGAAGGCTGAGCGGTTTTTCCACTTTTTCGATCTTCCAGGAATCCAAGAACATCTTTTTTGGTTACACGACTATTCTGACCAGAACCTTCAATAGATTCCAGTTCGTCCATCGTTATATTTTCTTTTGAAGCAATGCTTCGAACAAGCGGAGAATAAAATTTACCGCTCGGTCCATTTTTATCAATATCACCCGCGTTACCGCCATCCAGCATTTCAGTACCGGGAATGTCTGAAGAATCTGCTACGGGAGCGGGAGAACTGTTAGAGTCTTCACTCGCTTCGTTACTGGTACTTTCAGATTGATCTGATTCAGGAGCGTCTCCGTCAGTAGCAATAACGGCAATGACATCTCCAACTTGTGCAACTTCATCAACATCAAAAAGAATTTTGCTGACAGTTCCCTCCACCTCTGAAGGTAGTTCGTTGTCAACTTTATCAGTTGCAACTTCTACTAAAGGTTCGTCCATTTCTACCGTATCGCCAACATTTTTTAACCAATTGGTGATCGTGGCTTCGGTGACACTTTCCCCCATTTTAGGGAGTCGAATTTCTACTTGTGACATATCTTTATTTACGTATTATAATCAGAATTCAGATGCACAAAAATAAGGGAAAATTCCGTTAATACAAGTGATTGATAGTGTTTATCGGTCTAATTTGTCCCAATTGCTATAGAGAATTTGGAGGTCTGTCAATATCGAGTAATCCCGCGCATAAATCAAATTGAGTTTTGCGTTTAAGCTTTGATCTTCACGGTCAGAATGGTGGAGCGTTGGTGTCAAAATTCCTTCTCTGATTTGAGGAAGCCTCAAATTACGAGCATCGATTCCAGCTGCATATCCAACAAAGGACTTCCGACCGATTATTACATGCCACATATTCTTATACCACGTTGTCTTTGAACTGTATGTCCAGATTAAGAATGGACTAAATAAGAGCAATAATAAAGCTCCAACGAAATCAAAAGCTCTTTTGTTGCGCTTGTTGGGTTTTGTCGATATATTATCGATTTCCATGAGATATAAATCACCTGAATTGTCCACTGAATTACTACCAATCAAATACATGCTCTCGGGTTGTGCGATTTTAAATTCGAGATCGTCAGACGCAATTCGCGACATCCAATGTATGATTTTCTCAGCAGTTGTGTTCTTGGCACAGAAGATGATTTCATCAATGGCGTGAATATGTACAATTTGATCGAGCTGATTTAGCGAACCGCTGTACGATTCAGGTACATTTGCATCAGGGGCAACCTGGTGAATAACATTGACGCGCTGAGGAGTATTTTTTAAAATTTGAGTTACACGTTTCGCCTCGTCTTGTTTACCGACAATGGCAAAATTCCTGGATTTAATTCCCGAAAGATCAAATTTCTGCTTCAATGTAAGATGAAGTAGAAGGCGCGATAATAAATAGTAGGTTAATACACCGCCCATTCCAAGTATAATGAATAATCGCGAGAATTGAACAGTTTTTGGTAAGAGCGCATAGACAATGAGGATAATGGCCGTCCCGAAGATACTTCCTTTGACAAAAGATTTTAATTTAATCGGATAGTCGTACCCTCCTGAAAATACGGTTGCCAGGATCCAGGTTAATACGTAGCCAGGTATTGCGTACCAAAGGACTTCCTGAGGAAATTCGATGTGTTCTTGTTTCCAGAAATATGTCAAAAAATATAATCCTGTAACCATCGCCGCAAAATCAAAAACAGGCAGCGCTAGACGCTTGATTAATCTAGCTATTAAAGCTAGCGATGCGCGAAAATAGATGGCCATGTTGATGAAAAAAGAAAATAATCGGGCTTTTTTCTGACTAAAATGTTTTTGTGCAAATATAACCATCGCACGATAAAAAACGAAGACATAGTTTATACTGCTCTTTTTCGTACTTTCCCCTTTATAGTGAATGATTTGTGTTTTAGGGAAGTAGTAATTTTTATACCCACCTTCAATAATTCGGTAGGATAAATCGATGTCTTCTCCATACATAAAGAAAGCTTCGTCGAGCAAACCTACTTTCTTCAGTGCTTTTTTGCGCATAAACATATAAGCTCCACTGAGTATCTCAATTTCGTTCACCTCATGTTCATCCAGATATCCCATGTGATATTTCCCGAAAATTCGACTTTTCGGAAATAGCTTTGACAATCCAAATATTTTATAGAAGGCAACCGCTGGCGTAGGTAAACCACGCTTACTTTCGGGGAGGAAATTGCCTTTACCATCAATCATTCTAACGCCAAGTCCTCCTGCATCGGGATGCTGATCCATAAAATTGATACACTGCTGAAAAGTATCCTCTTCTACTACTGTGTCTGGGTTCAAAAGTAAAATGTACTCTCCTGTTGAACGCAACATGGCTTGATTGTTGGCCTTTGAAAAACCAACGTTCGATGTATTGGCAATTAAGTTCACAGATGGAAAGCGATCTTCAATCATATCTGTGGAACCATCAATGGAATTATTATCTACAACGAAGACTTCACTATCAATTCCTTCTAATGCACGATATACGGAGTTGAGGCATTGCTCCAAGAAATAAGCAACATTGTAGTTGACAATTACGATTGATATTTTTTTCGACGTGGGTTGCAAACCTATTTGATCAGTTTTGCGTCGACGAGGAAGTTGGTGTAGACGTTGATTTCAATGTCTTCACTGATTAACTCATCCGTGGTAGCTTTCACCCGAATGGAAAATTCCTCCGCTTTGATGTATTCTTGAAGGTCGTTTTCGGTGACTTTGCAAATAATTTCGTCATCTACGTTATCGGGAATATCGTAGCGATAAGCCACGCGCTTTTCAGGAAGAGAAGGGGACTTGATAAAAATGTCCAGCTCATTCAAAAATGAAAACGTTTTTTCAGGCGGATCCGTTATGGTCATCACTAAGTCGATCAACACAATGCTCTCGATGCGATCTTTTCTCGTATCATTGATCGCAAAAGTTTCTTCTGCGTTGGTCGTTTGTTCCGGTGTGTTGACATCAAAAGGAGTACTGATTGCAACAGAAGATGGAATGATTACTTTTGAATCATAGTCCATTTCGAACTGCGTCGCCTTGTTTTTGCAACTGAGCAGAATTATCAAAAGCATAAATAGCGAAAAGCGTTTCATCATAGTATTAACGTTGAGCGATACAAGATATTTCCAGCGGAGCATCTAAGGGGAGCTTTTTCACTTCAATTGTTTCTCTTGCAGGGGGATCTTCTTGAAAATATGTTTCATAAATGCGATTCACAGCCGTAAAATCGTCTAACGACTTAAGAAAAATGGAACATTTAACAATATCCGTCATTTCAAACCCAGCATGCTGAACGAGCGCCTCGATATTACGCATTACCTGTTCAGTTGCAGTGCTGATATCATCAAACCGTTTTTCACTGGTGAAAGGGTCGAGTGGTATTTGACCGCTGACGTACAATGTGTCATTCTTAACGACTGCCTGACTATAGGGTCCTAAGGGTTTTGGCGCTTTCGGTATTGTTATTGTTTTTTTCATTTCGTTTTCTCTTTGCACAAGTTTAATAAATTTGCATGAAAAACTAAGTTGAAGATCCTTTTAATCGATAACTACGATTCGTTTACCTACAATTTACTTCACTATCTAGAGGAGTGTAATGATGACGAGGTCGTTGTATGGCGCAATGATGAAATCGATTTTAATGCGATTGGTCAATTTAATGCTGTCGTCATTTCGCCGGGGCCAGGAAAACCTAAAGAGGCAGGGCAGCTTATGAAATTCATTGCTTCCTTGGATGTCAAAGTGCCCGTTTTGGCGGTCTGCCTGGGAATGCAGGCTTATGCCTTACATTCAGACGGTTCAATATACAACTTAGAATATATCCTTCATGGACGATCTGTTCAGTGTGAGGTCAATACGGGATCTCCTTTATTTCAAGGTTTACCAGAAACGATAGAAGTTGGATTGTATCACAGTTGGGCTGTGGACAGCGTTGGAAAGGAATGGCGCATTATTGCTAAATCTTCTAAAGGGGTATTGATGGGTATTCAACATAAAGAAAGACCTATTTACGCTGTGCAATTTCACCCTGAATCTGTGTTGACGCCTTACGGTCGAAAGATGGTTCAGAATTTTTTAAAATATTGTTGTACGTTCTAATGAGTAAGATAAAAGTTCCGTTTATTACAATAAAAAAAACGCTACTGCCTGAGCAATAGCGTTTTTTTTTGCGTTCGGTTTTAAATTATTCAACCTTAAATTTATCGTCTTCAATGTCTACATTCACCTCAATACTCTTTACAGTTGACTCAATTGTAGTGGAACCAATGATTTGAGTGATTTTATGAGCGAAAAGTACGCGTTTATGTTTGTGAAAATCTTTGTATTTCGCGGAAATTGTTTGAACATCTTCACCGTTGACCTCTACTTTTTCGGTATGTTCTTTCATAAATGTGGATGTGTTATAAAAGGCTCGAGTAGAGGATTCCCCTTGTGTATACTGAATAACGTAGTAATCGTTGCCATTTAAGCTGTCAAGCCCGAGTAAAGTAAAATTACTTGTATCTTTCATTAGTCCCAATTCAGGTATAATTCCAGCAGTTTTCTTTTTATCCTGAATTTTTTCATCAGTGAAGTATGTTGTATCCTTACCTCCCGTACGGTTCATTGAAATGGATATCCCTTTTTCGCCGTTGAAAACTTGTTTTTGAACCTCCATTCCACTCACCTGCATCGAGCTAAACTCCTTATTCGGTTCCGCAAAGTACTGTTTAGCCGTCATTGTCATTGGAGACCCCTTAGGTTCTACTTCAACGGTCTTTTTCAGAGTCTCAATACGACCAATTCTGCGTTTTGCTTGTCTGATATTTCTACTTTCAGTAATGGCAATCAGATGTTCTTCTAATACTTTTTGAGGGGCAATGTCAGCTGCTCTGTATTCCTTTTGTTTAGAAGGATTTCCGAATGCATCAAATATCTCAATTTCACCATCGGCATCAAATTGTTTGATTTTGTCTAAGACCTCAGTATTGCCAACTACTATAATATTTAAATTATTCGGTGTAAAATGTTCCTGAGCAGTTTTTAATACATCGTTCTTATCAACTGCATTGAGTTTTTTCAAATAGGTTTGATAGTAATCAGAAGGCAGATTATTACGGAATATATTTAATGCAAAATTCGCTATTGTACGCGGCGATTCTAGATTTCTTGCAAAACTCCCAGAGAGTGAAGCTTTATTCAGAGTCAACTCTTCGTCGTTCACTTTTGCTTCAGTAATGCGTTGAAATTCGTAGAGAAATTCTGTGATTGCTGAATCCGTAACCTCATTTCTAAAGCTACCAGAAGCGGATAACCAACTTCCCTCTCGATTGACGTTTAATCGTGAATAAGCTCCATACGTGTAGGCTTTATCCTCACGCAAGTTTTGCATCAGTCGAGTACCAAATCCGCCACCTCCGAAGAGTTTATTCAATACGCGCATTTTGATTTGGTCAGGATGTCCTGGTGTCATATCTAAAGGAAATGCCACATTAATAACAGATTGCACGGCACCTTGTTTTTCTACAAAAATAACGCGATTTCCTTTGGGTTTATACCCCATGGAATATTCTTCTTCAAAAGGTACACCGCCTTCCCAATCACCGAATTGATTGTTCGCAATTTTTTCAGCTTTTTCGCGTTCGATATCGCCAACGATAACGAGGTAGCTTCCAGCTGGTGTGAACTGCTCTTTAAAGAACTTAACTAAATCCTGACGTTTGATATTTTCCAGAGAAGATTCCGTCATGATCTCACCATAAGGGTGCTTGTCGGGAAATATAGCTTTGTACATGGCATTTTTTGCCATTTCATTAGGGTTTGTCTTTACAGAGAGTAAGTTCGACTCGTATTGTTTTTTAATTCGCTTAAATTCATCTTCTGGGAAATTGGCGTTTTTCATGACGTCCGTCATTAAATCGAGGCCTTTGTCCATATGCTTTGTTAAACAGCTGAGATAGATGTTTGAGCTGCTCGCTCCAAGTGAGGCTCCAATAAAATCTTTTTCCTGATCCAATTCGTCTTTGGAGCGATTGGATGTACCGGCCAGCAACATATCTCCCATGAATTCAGCTAATCCAGCTTTATTTCCTTCCAAGCGAGGATCAGAACCCATAACGAGATTAAATGAAACCTTTGGAATATCGTGATTAGAAGAAAGTATTACTTTCATTCCATTATCAAGGTTGAAAATTTCAGGATCCGCAATATTGATTTCCGGAGCGGGACCAGGTTCGGGGACTTGCGATCGATCAATTTGACCAAAAGCTATCAATGCCGAATAAACAAATGCTATTGATGTGATTAATTTTTTCATTATCGTAAATTTAAAATGCTTAAATATTTTATCTATTTGTTTTTCTTATCTTTTGGAAGGTAATAAAGTACAACGCGTGCATCTTTCTTGAGGTATTTTTTAGCAACTCGTTGAAGATCTTCACGTGTGATATCCTCATATTGTTTTAATTCTTCGTTAACACGATTGGTATTATTAAAGTAGACGTAGTTATTTGCGAGACTTTCTGCCTTTCCGGCAACAGAACTATTTGAGGAGTAAAAACGATTTTCAAATTGATTTTTAACCTTAGTAAATTCCATTTCACTTACCAATTCTGTTTGTACTTTTTCAATTTCCTTGTCAATAGCCATGCGTAGAGAGTCTACGGGCACATCTTTTGCGGCAATTCCCGCTATTGTAGCCATCCCTGGATCCTCTAATGGAAAAGCAAATGAAAATGCACTTACTGCAAGTTGCTGATCTTCTACGATTTCTTTATTGAGTCGTGCACTTGTACCTCCAGAAAGGATAGTGTTTAGCATTTGTAACGCTTTTGCATCTTCTGAGTCCTGAGCAGGTGAATGATAACCGAGGAACACCGCGGGCAACTGTATATCATCATAAACAGTATCTATCACTTCTTTCTCCAAAGCAGGCTCTTCAATAGAAGGACGTGGAATCTCTACCTCTTTATTTGCGTATTTTGCAATTAAAACTTTTCCTTTATCAGAACTATTTGTGAAAAATTGGTCTTCATCGAACAACGCTTTAGAGTGATTATATTTTTCCTGAAATTCATCCTCACTTAAACTTAAGAAGTCACGATAGAGGTTGATTGCCTGTCCTTTTGGTATCGTACTGTAATACTTATCGATCATTTTTTTTGTTTCTTCGATGTCAATATCGCCTGCAATTGAAAGCGTTGCGTTTGAAGGAACGTAGAATGTCCGATAAAAATCTACATAATCTTTTTCTTGAGCAGCATCTAAATGTTCCATATATCCTATTGGCGTCCAACTGTACGGGTGTTTTTCAAATAACCGATCAAACATCTCCGCCATAAAAGAACCATAAGGTTGATTATCCACGCGTTGACGCTTTTCTTCTTTAACAACTTCGCGTTGTGTTTCAATTCCTGTTTTGTCTACTTTGGCGTGTAACAGGCGTTCAGACTCTAACCAAAGTCCCAATTCCAACTGATTAGAAGGGAAGATTTCGTAATAATAAGTGCGATCCTGAGAGGTGTTCGCATTCAACGTTCCACCATTGCGCTCTACGTATTTGTCATATTCACCGCGATCGATGTTTTGACTTCCTTCGAACATGAGGTGCTCAAAAAAGTGAGCAAATCCAGTCCGGTCAGGGTTTTCGTTCTTAGAACCTACATGGTACATAATGGATACAGCTACTATTGGTGTGCTTTTGTCTTCATGCAATATGACGTGCATACCATTATCGAGATCATATTCTACAAAGTCTATTTTGCGCTCTTGCGCTTGTGCTAGAAACCCACAGGATATTGTGAGTAATGCCAGGAAAATTCGTTTCATTTTCAAAATTTTTATTTGAGCATAAAGAAACGAAAGTTTTTTTGATTGAACACACGGGAGTAGGACTAACGGAAAAAATTAGCTTTTGAAGGACATTAAGTATGGTTGAACTTGATGGTGGTACCAAAAAAGTATTTAAAAGTCGTTGAAACTAGACGAAGTCTTATGCTTTGCGGTACGTAGTTCTGGTCTTAACTTATTAGATATACTGGTTTGAAGCTTCCAAATTAGTCATGTTTTTTTATTTTAGTAGAAAACTACATCGTAATGCGAAGTATAACACTCTATTTCTTGTTGACTTTTTTAGTAAGTTTTCAACTAGGTGCTAAAGATACACTCATCGTTGGTTACAGTCAATCAGCTCCTTTTATTTTTGAAGAAAATGATAAATTACAAGGTCCACTGTTTTGGCTGTGGTCAAATGTCAGTGATGATGCCGAAATCGTTTCCATATACAGAAAAACTGCTTCTGAAAACCTGCTGGAATCGTTGGAGAAGGGGCGTATCGATGTTGCCCTTTATCCCCTGACGATAACGAGTGAACGCGCTGAGGTCATCGATTTTACTGCGCCTTATTATCTGGCACATTCAGGGGTGTTAGAACGCGAATATGGAACTTGGGAGAAAGCAAAGCTCTTTTTGAGTTCATTCTTTTCACTTAATTTTTTTCGCGCTTTGCTGGCGTTGTTTTTCGTAATTCTGATTTTCGGATTTTTTGCATGGTTATTTGAACGTAAACAAAATAAGGAAGAGTTCGGTGGAGGTATAAGTGGTTTGTGGAGTGGGTTTTGGTGGTCTGCTGTAACCATGACGACAGTAGGTTATGGGGATAAATCGCCTCGCACAACTGGCGGGAGAATTATTGCTCTTATTTGGATGTTTACAGCTGTGATGATTGTTTCTGGTTTTACAGCGAGTATTGCATCTTCATTAACTCTGACTGAAATTGAAACGGATTCAAGCTCTATAGACAGTTATAAAGATAAGAAAATAGGCACTGTGCGCAACTCGAGTACGCTGAAATGGATGAATGACAATTTTTTTAATAACCAGCAGTTGTACGACCGCAAGGAGGATCTCATCAAGGCATTTAGAAATGATGAGGTGGATGCGGTTTTTTATGATATACCTCTTTTGAAAGAACTTATACGCCAAGACAAATCGAGTGATCTTAAAGTACTTCCAGTACGTTTTAATCCGCAGTTTTACGCATTCGCCTTAAATCAAGATTTACCTTCCGAACTCAAAAAGAGAATAACGACAACATTGCTGGGATACACTGAAAATCTTGAGTGGGATGTTGTACTATCCGAATATGGATTGAGTCGTAAATAGTAATTCAGACTATAGGAATCTACAATTTTGTAATAGGGTCATTTGAATCATCCGAAATTAATGAAAGACGTTACACTTGATATCAATCTTCTAACCAGTCATCCATCCCTCCAGCATAATTGAAGCTATTTTGAATCCCGTTTTTTTGCAAAATGGAGTGGGCGATGGCAGCGCGAGCTCCTGTTTGACAATGGATGATCAGTTGTTTGTGAGTGGGTATTTGATCGATGTTTTCCTCAAGATTACCAACGAAAATATTTTTCGCACCATCAATGTGATTTTCTTTATATTCTGATGCACCTCTGACATCGATAACTTGGACGTCTTCGTCTTTCATCAGCTTTTTCACTTCTGATTTTTCAATAACCTTATAATTTGAAAGGTTTTCTTTCTCCCATTTCAGTAATTCATCGGGAGTGATGTAGCTCAAGTTATGATCCAAACCAATACGCATTAGTTTTCGAGCAATCTCTTTGATTTCGTCTTCTGTCGCAACTAGGGCGATGACATCATCATAATCGGCAAACCATCCCATCCAGGTAGAGAGCGATTTGTTATTGGGGATGTTAATGGTCGTTTTTAAGTGCTTTTCCCGATATTTTATGACTTTACGCGTGTCAACGATCATTTTCCCCTCTGCTTTAAGTGTGTTCCACTCTGTCTGGTTTAGGTGTTTAATCTCAGGTATTTCGCTCAATACGGGGCGTTGCTCCTTATTGAGCTGCTTCATTTTAGCAAAATAAGTTGGCGGTTCAGGTTGGTCTTCTAAGAGTTCTTGCGTAAATTTCTTTTCATGATCGAGTAGCTGTAATGCCCAATTTCGTATCTTTTCGTAACCGATTGTAGAAGAGGGTACGGCACCTAACGCTTTTCCACAGGCTGAGCCAGATCCATGGCCAGGCCAGACCTGCACATAATCAGGCATACTGGTAAAAACGCTCAATGATTGAAACAACGCTTTAGCTCCTTCTTCTTGAGTACCTTGAATTCCTGCCGCCTGCTCCAACAAATCTGGACGACCAACGTCTCCAAGAAACAAATCATCTCCCGTAAAGAGCATGATTGGGGCGTCGGTAGCGGGATGATCGATGAGCTTGTAAGAAAGATGTTCAGGAGTGTGACCAGGTGTATGAAGGGCTTCAATTGATAAGTTTCCCAAATTAATGGTGTTTCCATCTTTCAGTTTTGTACTTGAAAAGTCATATTTCCAATCTTCATCACCTTCGTCAGAAACAAAAATTTCCGCACCAGTAGCATGGGCAAGTTCCCGAGATCCACAGAGAAAATCAGCATGAATATGCGTTTCCAACACTTTGGTGATTTTCAGCTGATTTTTCTCCGCTATCTCTAAATACGTATCGATATCCCTTTTGGGGTCTATGACAGCAGCTACTCCTCCTGACTGACAACCGATAACGTAACTTGCTTGAGCTAAAGTCTCATCATAAACGCGCTCAAAAAACATGTTTTAATGTTTTTGAAGTTTACCAATCAGTTTTGTTAAACTACTTTTAAGCTTTTGTGAAGCACCGCTGATTGCTTTTTCGACAGTATCATCATAACTCGATACAACTACTGGTTTCAAGCCTTCAGGACGTGCTTCTAGTACACATTTTTTATCTCGCTCTCCAGACTTATCACCATTTTCATCTGAAAGGTGAACTTCTATCCGCGTAAGACGATCTTCAAATCGTTCTAAATCTTCGTTGAGTTTCTTGGTAAAATAGTTTTCAATACGTTCTTTACCCTCTATGTTTTTGTCTGTATTAAATTGAATTTCCATAAAGATTATTTTTGAGTGATCTAACACTCTAATTTTGAATTTTGTTTAAATAAAGATAGTGAAATATTTCAATCTGATGGTCAGTTTAGGCGTAATTTTAAGAAAAATTAATAGATGGATATGATTATTAGGAATACTTGCTTATGACAATTGATTTTAGTAGGAATGGCAATACAAAATACCTTGAATGGCACCCTTTCAAGATCAATCATTTAAACTCAAAAGAGTAGTTTTTTTGTAGCGTAAGACTTTAATCATTGTCTGAACTTTCGAGAGGCACACCTTGAAGCGTTTTAAAAATAAAATCATAAGTTGTTCCTGTTGAAGTTTTATTTAGTTG
This sequence comes from uncultured Flavobacteriales bacterium, assembly GCA_913056215.1. Lineage (GTDB taxonomy): Bacteria > Bacteroidota > Bacteroidia > Flavobacteriales_D > Crocinitomicaceae > Brumimicrobium. Next base: position 33,336 of record CAJXMN010000018.1, read on the forward strand.
GAAATCGCCTTCTAGTTGATCTGTGAAAATTTCAATGAGTGACGATCCGAAATAATCGCTCGATTCATTTTCTTTCCATCGACCATTGTCTGCATACGTAAGCTCAATTCCGATTTTAAGTGACTGTTTCACATCAATAGTTATGAGCGGTTGATCCTGGTCATCAAAAGCGTACTTCACACTGTTGGTAATTAATTCATTCAAAATAAGCGCCAGCGGAACAATGCGCTCCATGTTAATTAAAATACGATCTCCCGTTATTTTTATTTGGGGTTGTTTGTCGTGTTGAAATTGGGCACAGATATCCTGATAAAGTGAATGAATGTATTCTCGTAACTGTACTTTATTAACGTCAGGAGATTTATATATGCGATCGTGCACGAGAGCAATGGTTTTGATTCTTTCGACGGCCTCTTTTAATGTTTTGGATGCAATTTCGTCTTTAACAACATCTGACTGTATGCGCATCATACTCGATACGATTTGCAAATTGTTCTTCACCCGATGATGAATTTCTTGAAGGAGTATTTTTTTCTCTTCATCTTTCTGTTTACTTGCTACCAGTGACTCTTTCAGTTGCTGCTCAGTCGATTTCTTGCGCTTGATGATTTTACGCATGACGTTATTCCAATAATAAAGGATACAGAGGCAAACGACGATGGCAGAGATGATAACGACTAACCAAATCATAAATTGGCGCGAGAAGGAGGTGCCACTATCTTGTGTAATCCATTTTTTACGTATCTCATGTTTTTGATGCGCGGGGATATTTATGAGAACCTTATCAATGATATCGCGAAAAGTGCTCCATTCGGGGTTTACTGCAAATCCGATTTTGGTATCGCCAAACGGTGTAACACCAGCAATTTGAAGTTCGGAATAGCCGTGGTGATTGAAATAGTATTTTACGACATTAAGGTTTCCTATAAAAGCAGTTGTTTTTCCACTCAATACATCATCCAGGCAAGCAGCAATATTTTTTTTTCTCTTAATCTCAACATCGGGAAATTTGCGCTTAATTAATTCAATGGTGTAATAATTTTTGGAGAGTGAGATAGTTTCTCCTTTTAAGTCTTCTAGATTACCGTAATACGAACCATTCTTTTTAGTCACGATGACTAGTGGATCAGAGATGTACGGTTTGGAAAACAAGAAATCCTTCTCACGATTTGGTGTCATGGCACATGAAGGAACTACTTTTATCGTACCATTGAGCAATCCATTCATTGATTCATTCCAAGAGAGGTCGGGAAGGGGGCGCATGTCAATACCCGTTTTTTCTTCAATAATTTTTACATATTCTCCTACAATCCCGGCATACTCACCGTCTTTGAAAACTTCATAAGGTTCCCAACGCGGTTCGTATCCAAACTGTATCACGGGATGCTTTTCGAGCCAGTGCTGCTCTTTAGGCGTGAATTCAATAGTTTGTGCTTGAGCGCATAACCCCTGCCAGTAGATCAGAACGAGGAAATAGTATAAAAGGTGCTTAGTCAATTGTTTACATGTTGTTTAGATATACATATTTACGGATAATTATGTAAATATCAAAATGATAAAATAAAAAAGTGTTTAGGCGGATACCGATCCTTGCAGTTGAGGTAGGGGAATGATATTACTTGGTGAATCGCGTTCGAATCGATGAGCAAGCCATACCTTGTCATTTTTTATAATGAGACTTTATAAATCAGCCTTAACGATAATTAGAGAAGCTTTCTTGAAGTGTTATTAATCCTTATTAAAGGTGGACTCGAAAGGCAAGCGCTGAATAATTGAACGACCGAGCGTGAGCTCATCAGCGTAGTGTAATTCTGTTCCTACAGCAACTCCACGTGACAAGGTAGTGATATTGCTCACGTGAGGAGAAAGCTTTTTATACAAATAAAAATTGGTTGTGTCACCTTCCATGGTGGCGCTCAGGGCAAAGATCACTTCATCCACCTTACCTTCTTCTGCTTTTTTGATCAAGTTGGGTACATTCAATTCATCAGGTCCCTTTCCTTCCATTGGAGAAATAACTCCTCCGAGGACGTGGTAAATACCACGATAGCTTCCTGTAGACTCTATCGCTAATATATCGCGCATATCTTCAACCACGCAAACTAATTGATGGTCCCTGGCAGGATTTGCACATATTTTACATATTTTTTCGTCACTGATATTTCCGCAGCTCTCACAAAAACTGATGTTCATCTTCATGGTGGTAAAGGCATTTGAAAATCGTTCAATTTCCTCTGGAGATCGATGTAATAAGTCAATAGCAAGACGCAAGGCACTGCGCTTACCAATACTGGGTAATGAGGCTAATTGCTCTACAGCTTCTGTGAGGTATTTCGAGGGTAAATCCACACTGCAAATGTAGGGTACATATTTCGAATTTTATTATTCTTTTGTCCAGTTTTCAATGTAATTTTAATAAATTGTTACCGAGTGGAATGATTTCCTTAAATTTGTATTATGTTTATTTCACTAAATAATGGGTGCAATATTCCTGCCGAGAAATTGCCTTTTGAACTTTTTGGTCTGTGTCTGCAAGAACCTATGGCATGGGTGACGAATTGGATTATTGCTGCAACGGCTTTTTTCTTATACTTTCGTTTTAAACCTGTAGAAAATACTTTTCAAAAGCACTGGAAGCTTTTTTATCTTTATTTCGGATTGAGTACATTTTTTAGCGCGTTTGGTCATGTGTTTTTTATGTATTTCGGTGTTTACGGGAAATATCCTACCTGGATTCTGGGAATGATAGCCGCCTATCATGTGGGGACAGCTATGATTAGTTTAAATATTCTGCCTAGTCGTGTAAAACGTACGTTTAAGTATATTTTGTCGACCAAATTGATTGTTCTGATGGTGATAGCTATTGTGATGAAAAATTTTGTTTTCGTAATGGCAGATGCGACCCTCACTTATTTGTTTTTCTGTCTAGGGTTAGGAATTCATTATTGGCGAAAAGGTATTCAATCCTTCAAGTATACGGTGATAGCTGTATTGATTTTGTTTCCGTCCATTTTTATATTTACGCTGCAGTTTAATCCACATGTATGGTTTAACAAGGATGATTTGAGTCATGTCCTAATGGCCATGACAATTGTTTTCTTTTATTTAGGTGTTTCCAGACTCAATGAAATTGAATTGGAAAGAATTTTATCCTTAAATAAATTTAAATATGTCGGCAAACAATAATTCCATCAATATAAAAAACAAACGAGCTCGGTTCGAATACGAACTGTTGGATAAGTATGTTGCTGGTATTCAGTTAGGAGGTACTGAAATTAAAAGTATCCGTTTGGGAAAAGCAAGTATACAGGAAGCTTTTTGCGTCGTTGAAGAAGGTGAGGTCTATATACGTAACATGTATATCAAAGAATACGAGAATGCTTCTTTTTTCCAACACAACCCGAAGTCAGATCGGAAATTATTACTCAATAAAAAAGAAATCAATAAGCTTGAAAAAAAGATGAACACGAAGGGATTCACTATTGTTCCGTTGCGCATGTTCATTAATAAAAAAGGACTGGCCAAGCTCGAAATAGCACTAGCAAAAGGTAAAAAACTCTACGATAAGCGCCAGGACTTAAAAGAGAAAGACGATAAGCGTGCTATGGACCGCATCAAAAAATCATTTTAGGAAGTTACGCTTGTATGGGAGATTTGCTTGACTATTTACTTCCGATCTCTATTGGCATAATGATGTTCGGTATTGGTCTTAATTTGGAGTGGAAGGACTTTAAACGAGTTTTTATCGCACCGAAAGCTGTCTTATTCGGATTGTTTGGACAAATAATCTTGTTGCCGCTCATAGGTTTTGTGATCGCCTTTTTATTTCCTATACCACCGATATATAAATTAGGTATTGTACTTATATCCGCATGTCCAGGGGGCACATCCTCAAATATATTAACCTACATGCTTAAGGGAAGAGTTGCGCTTTCTGTTTCTATGACGGCATTTAATAGTTTTATTATCGTATTGACCATTCCCATTGTTCTCGATTTAGGCTTATCTACATTTTTAGGAGAAAATCAAAAAATCAATATTTCCATTGCACAAACATTGGGGGAGGTGATTTATACTGTTTTGATACCTGTAAGTGCAGGAAGTTTGGTCCATCATTACTTTTGGGAATCAATTGAAGGCATCAAATCCTCATTGCGTTATATTCTGCCTGGATTGCTTTTTGCTGTATTTTCCTTGGTGCTGTTGGATGAACAGGGGAATGGTGATAAATCTTTAATGGAATACTGGGATTTATTTATTCCTGCTTTACTCTTGAATGTTGCCGTACTATTTATCGGTTATTTTTCTTCGGGTTGGATTGGAATTAATCACGATGGGAAGTACACCATTGCTATTGAGATGGGGTTGCAGAACTCAGCACTTGCCATCTTTTTAGCGAATAATGTAGTTAAAGTAGATGATTTATCAGTCATAGCAGTACTCTATGGTGGTTTTTCTTTCTTTACTACATTTATGATAGCTTATATTATGAAACATTGGATGCGACCAAAAAAAGACGCCGGATAACCATCCGACGTCCTAAAATGTGGAGTGTAGTTAGATGCTCTGCAAAGTTAATAGCTCTATTTCAGAGTAGCAATAATTTTATCAGCTAATTCAACACCAATTCTTGCTTGGGCTTCAACAGTTGCAGCACCTATATGCGGTGTACATGCAATTTGAGGATGTTGAAGTAGATCTTCCCGTGGGCTTGGTTCATGATCAAAAACATCCAAAGCAACGCTGGCTACCTTACCATCGTTGAGCGCTTTGATGAGCGCATCTTCATCAATGACACCACCTCTTGCAGCATTTACGATGCGCACG
>CAJXMN010000019.1 GCA_913056215.1 uncultured Flavobacteriales bacterium
CGAGCGTAGAGTTCCAGTTGAGCCCCCAATCTTTCCGGTTGAATTTTCCCGTGATGGAAAATCCAGCTTTTTCATTACCCCAGGGGTCGGTGGCAGTGCCGCCAAACTCTACATCCAATGAAATGGGTCGCGTCTCTCCTATGATCGTCAAATCTCCTTTGAGTCTGTAGTTTTCGTCGTCCAATTTCTCAAAGGACGTTCCCGTAAAAGTGAGTTCATCATATTTTTCTACGTTGAAAAAATCTTCACTTTTTAAGTGTTGATCGCGGTCATTGTTGTTGGTATAAACGGAGTTCGCTTTGATAGATGCATTGACTTTGGCATTTTCAAAATCATCTCCCGTTGTAGTAATTTCAGCGTTGAAATCTGTAAATTCTCCTTTGACATTCGTAATCATAAGGTGCTTTACTTTGAATAATAATTCACTGTGCGTGGGGTCGAGTACCCATTTTTTCCTGTCTGCCATAACTTATTTTTTAATTGTTTGTACAAAGATGAGGCAGAAGGGGAAAGATGTCGTTCACATAGGTTAAGAACGGGGGAGCAAGAGTTTTGAGCATACAGTTCTGAGCATACAGCAAGAGTATACAGCAAGAGCATATCGCAAGAGTGGGGGACGTGAACAAGAGCAAGAGTTGAGAGCAAGAGCGGTGAGCAGAAAGTATAAAGCAAGAGGGGGAGAGCAACAGGATAGAGCAAGATATAGGTGTAGAGAGCTAAGAGATGAGGATGAGTCTGAGGGCTAAGGGATGACACAGAGGAATGAGGGCTGAGGCTCTCGAAGCCCGAAGTCTGAAGCCCGAATTTCCTAATAAGTGTCAAAAGTATACTTGGTTGATCATTTATTTTAAAAAAATAGTGAGTGATCCGGGTCAATCCGGGATGTGTCCTTGCACGAAAGTGTCCGTAGCGTCATCCCAGATTGTCAGAATACCATTGTATTTGCAGCCCTGATCGACATTGATGATGTTGCCAATGGAACGCGGTGTATCAAAATCGTATTTGATGGTTGGTGTGTGTCCAATATAAATCTTTTCGAATGGGTGAATTGGGGAGCGACGTATTCCATTTTTATTGGTTAAATCGTCCTCTGCTCCGAATTTTTTTAGTGCCGTTTGAAATAAGCTGCGGTCCCAAAACAAAGTGTGCGGTGAGTTCTTCTTTGTTTTTTTAAACCCAACATTGGGGTCAAATCCAGCATGTATAACCAATTTGTCATCCCACGAGTAATGTGTCAGTAATTGGTCAAAAAATTCTGCTTTGTGTCGCTCCAAAAGAGCTCGATCGGATTTTCGGTAGGCCTTATAGGTCGTATCTCCTCCTTTTTTCATCCAGGAATGGTACTTTTTCTTGATGTACTTCTTCTCCTCGAAAAAAGGAAGATCACGGTGCAATAGCTCGGTGAACCAATAATCGTGATTTCCTTTGATAAAAATCGGAGGGTGAGTGGCCTGGTTTTTTATGCTGAGCAATAAATCAATAACGGCTATCGGGTCTTCTCCTCCGTTGATGTAATCTCCAACAAAGATGAGCCGATCGCTGGAGGAATCGTATTCAATGGCTTTAAGCGCATTCTGCAATGGATGAAGATATCCATGTATATCGCCGACAATTAAATTTCTCACGACTGCAAAATAGTAAAAATTATTACCTATGAGCGTGTTATATCACGAGTTATGTTGCGCATTCCAATATTTGTACTAGGTGTACATTCTTCTTGCAAGAGATTTTCGAACTCTGCTCAATGATTGCGGTTTCATGCCCAAATAAGACGCGATAAGGTACTGAGGGATGCGTTGCACGAACTGAGGGTATTTTTCAGTGAACTCGAGGTAGCGCTGTTCGGCGTCCTCACTTTGCGTTTGGATATGGCGGTATTGCAGTGCGACGAAAGCATTCTGAATGAGAATTCTGAAAAAGCGGTCGAATATTGGATAGTCTAAGCAGAGCTGCTCAAATTTCTTTCTGCTGATGGCCAATACATCGGTATCTTCAATTGTTTCGGCGTTATAAATCCCTTTTCTTCCCGAGAAATAACTGTATAAATCGCCAATCCAATAATCTTCTATCGAAAATTGAAAAGCGTGTTGATTTCCCCGTTTATCTATGTCGTATGCATAACAGGCCCCGTGGATGATAAAGTGAACGTAATTGCAATAATTACCTTCTTCGATAAATCGTGTTTTTCGTTCAATCGTTTTGGGCACCATTACCTTGTAAATGGCTGCAAAGCATTCGTCACTGATTTTCTGATCCATCGTTTTTTCGATGTTGCAACGCAGTAGTTGTCTTCCTTTTTCGAGATTCATTATTGAAAAAACCGTAAAAAAACTATAAAGTTCATAACACCTTTGAAAAGATAATACTTTTTTTTATCACTTCAAATTCCCATGGAAGCCAAGAATTTGTTTAATTTATAGGGAATTCAATTGTAAAAGTAGTTTTTTCCATGAAGATCAACAAAGTATTAGTCGCTAACAGAGGGGAAATCGCCATCCGAATATTTCGGGCGTGTACTGAAATGGGTATTCGAACAGTGGGGATTTACACCTATGAAGACCGTTATTCATTGCACCGTTATAAAGCGGATGAATCCTATCAAGTGGGGGAGGATAGCGAACCCTTAAAGCCTTATCTTGACATCGACGAGATCATAAAGGTTGCAAAATCGAATAATATTGACGCGATACATCCAGGGTATGGTTTTTTATCAGAAAATGCAGAATTTGCCAAAGCATGTGCTGAGAATGACATCATATTTGTTGGCCCCGATGTGGATGTACTGCAATCTCTTGGTGATAAAGTCACTGCGAAAGAGGTGGCTATTAAAAGTGATGTCCCTGTCATTGAGAGTAATAAGAATGCACTTGATACGATTGATATCGCCAAAGCTGAAGCGGAGAGAATTGGTTTTCCATTGATGTTAAAAGCTGCTTCTGGTGGTGGCGGAAGAGGGATGCGGGTGATTCGCACTATGGATGAACTTACCAGTGCATATAGTGAGTCCCGTCGTGAAGCGAAAAATGCGTTTGGAGATGAGACCGTCTTTCTCGAAAAGTTTGTAGAAAACCCGAAACACATAGAAATACAGATTGTTGCTGATGATCATGGAAATATCGTACATCTGTTTGAACGCGATTGTTCTGTTCAACGGAGATATCAAAAGGTGATAGAGTTTGCTCCTTCCATAGATCTGAGTTCGACAATCAAAGATAAGCTCTATGAGTATGCAGTCCGTATTTGTAAGTCAGTGAACTATAACAATATTGGCACTGTCGAGTTTCTTGTCGATGATGATGGGAGTATCTACTTTATTGAGGTGAATCCACGTGTTCAAGTGGAACATACAGTTACTGAGATTGTCACTGGGATCGATTTGATCAAGACACAACTCTACATTGCAGATGGCTATACACTTAAAGATGAAGAGATCGGAATCCCAGATCAATCTACAGTTGATACAAATGGTTATGCAGTACAGTGTCGTATTACAACTGAAGATCCTCAGAATGATTTCAAACCAGACTACGGTGTGATCTCTACTTATCGAAGTGCTTCAGGATTTGGCATAAGGTTGGACGCTGGAAGTATTTATCAAGGCGTGAAAATTTCTCCTTTTTTCGATTCTATGTTGGTGAAGGTTTCGGCGAGTAGTAGAACGCTGGATGATGCTTGTAAAAAAATGAGAAGAGCGTTGGCAGAATTCCGTGTCAGGGGAGTCAAGACGAATATGGCCTTTCTTGACAACATATTAAAAGATGAAACTTTTAGGAAGGGACTGGTTACTGTTAATTACATCAAAAACACGCCGGAGTTATTCAAGATTTCTGAACCGCGAAATAGAGCTACCAAATTAGTGAGTTTCCTGGGCGACATTACTGTTAATGGAAACCCTGACGTTAAGCATACAGTAAAAGAACCTAAGTTTTTAGACCCTGAGGTGCCAAAGTCAAGTCAACAAGATTATTCCAGGGGGACTAAGAATTTACTTACGGAGTTGGGGCCAGAAAAATTTGCGGAATGGCTAAAAAAAGAGCAAAAGATCCATTTTACGGATACGACCATGCGTGATGCACATCAAAGTTTGCTGGCAACGAGAATGCGTACCTATGATATGCAAAAGGTGGCTGCGCACTATGCAAAAAGTCATCCCGAAATATTCAGTATGGAAGTCTGGGGTGGTGCTACCTTCGATGTGTGTATGCGTTTCTTGAAAGAAAATCCATGGGAACGATTAAGAATGTTTCGCAAAGAAATGCCGAATCACCTCTTACAAATGTTGCTGCGTGGATCAAACGGAGTTGGATATACGGCTTACCCTGACAACCTGATCGAACGATTTGTTCAGGAGTCCTGGGAGAATGGTATTGACTTGTTTAGAATTTTCGATTCTCAAAACTGGATGCAATCGATTGCACCTTGTATTGAACACGTAAGAAATAAGACAAACGGTCTTGCAGAAGGGGCGATGTGCTATACTGGAGATATACTCGATCCAGCAAGAACAAAATATAACTTGCCCTATTACCTTCAATTAGCGAAAGACATCGAAAATGCGGGAGCTCATATATTAGCCATAAAGGATATGGCTGGTTTACTTAAACCTCAGGCCGCAACTGAGTTAATAAGCGCGTTGAAATCAGAAATTTCTATTCCGGTGCACCTGCATACACACGATACGTCCTCTATGCAGGGAGTAACGTACATGAGTGCGATAGAAGCAGGTGTGGATGTCGTCGATGTGGCACTTGGCGGGCTTTCAGGCCTCACCTCGCAACCCAACTTCAACACGCTCTCTGAATTACTGAAGTATCATCCACGCGAAAACAAGCTCGATCAAGAGAGCCTATCGAAGCATTCGATTTATTGGGAACAAGTAAGAACGTTCTATTATCCATTTGAATCAGGTTTAAAATCTGGATCTGGCGAAGTATTCAAGCACGAAATCCCGGGTGGTCAGTACTCAAACCTCAAGCCACAAGCAGATTCTTTAGGTTTGGCAGATCGTTTTCATGAAATTACAGACATGTATGCTGAAGTAAACCAGCTCTTCGGAGATATCATTAAAGTAACACCAAGTTCAAAAGTTGTTGGTGATATGGCACAGTATCTCGTAAGTAATAATCTCACGATAAGAGATGTACTGGAAAACGGAGAGAATCTATCTTTTCCTCAGTCGGTAGTCAGCTTCTTTAAAGGAGACTTGGGGCAGCCCGTTGGAGGTTTTCCAAAGGACATTCAAAAAATCATCCTGAAAGACGAAATCCCGTATACAGATAGACCAAATGCACATTTAGATCCCGTAGATTTCGATGAAGCGTTCAAGTCCTTCGAAAAAGAATTTGGACCAAGAATGGATCGTAAATTGGATATTACGGATTTCTTGTCTTATAAATTGTATCCTAAAGTATTCGAGGAAGCTACTGAACACCACAGTTCTTACAGTAACGTTTTCAACCTACCGACTAAAAATTTCTTCTATGGGATGGATCCAGGAGAGGAGGTCGTTGTTGAATTAGAACGTGGAAAAACGTTGTTGATTACATTGATTTCTGTAGGGGAAACTGATGATGACGGAATGGTTACTGTTTTCTTCAAAGTCAACGGACAAACGAGAAATATCCAGGTTAGAGATAAAAATGTAGCTGTAGAAAAAGTGGTACGTGAAAAGGTAGATAAACGCGATGACAAACAGATCGGTGCGCCATTACAAGGGTCGCTTAGTGAAATTTTAGTCAAAAACGGGGATCAAGTAAAAAAGAACCAACCTTTGTTTATCATTGAAGCGATGAAAATGGAAACTACAGTTACTGCTAATGAAGATGGTAAGGTCGAAGAAATCCCCTTAAAAGCAGGAAGCATGGTTTATGCTGATGATCTCGTAGTTCGGTTGAGTTAGAGATAGACCTCCGTTTAATAGTCTGTCAAGTTGGACACTAAGGCCGGAAAGGAAGAACTATTTTCCTGTTTATTTGTCAATACCTATAACTTTGTAAAAAAAGAAAAGTATGAAAGTTGAGATCTGGAGTGATGTGATGTGCCCGTTTTGTTATATCGGGAAAAAGCGTTTTGAAAAGGCTGTTAACTCGCTTGGAATGGAGGGTGATTTGGAGGTCATCTATCGCAGTTTTTTGCTGGATCCAGAACTTGCAACAGACCCGAATAAAAATGTCACCCAGCACCTTGCGCAGAAAAAAGGGATTTCACTGGATGAAGCGCAAAAACTGAATGAGCACGTTTCTGGAATGGCAGCGGAAGAAGGGTTGAATTATGATCTTGAAAATGCGGTCGTAGCCAATTCTAGAAACGCGCATCGCCTGTTGCATTTCGCGAAATCAAAAGGGAAACAAGCCGAATTCAAAGAAGCATTATTGAAAGGATATTTTGAAGAAGGGAAGAATATTGACAAAATGGATGTTTTAAAATCTATCGGCGCATCCGTCGGGTTATCGGAAGAGGAAGTTGGAAATGTCTACAACTCTGCGAGCTATACGGAAGATGTTATTCGGGATATACAACGTGCGCAGCAGATTGGGGTACAGGGTGTGCCCTTTTTTGTCATCAACGAGAAATTTGCGTTGAGTGGAGCGCAGCCAACTGATACTTTTAAGCAAGCATTGCAGAAAGTAAGAACAGAAGAGTAGACGTCTGTTAGTTAATAGTTCTTTAGAAAATAATCTAAATATTCAGGAATTTTAGTTCCGAGATAGTACGGAAGGTTCATGAGTTTGTATGATTTACCTTCAGGAGTTTTTTGATGCTGAACATTGTATTCACCTCCATAAATACGCACTGCATAGTCGTGATCCGTTCTGTTGATAAATTGATGTAATGATTTAAGCGTACCTGTACTGCCGGATTTTATTTCGATGGGGATAATGTAGTTGTTGAACGAATAAACGAGGTCAACTTCTGCGGAAGCATATCCTTTATCCCGAACCCAAAAGTTTGGTTTTACTTGTTTTTCCAGGTTCAATGAAATGAGTTCTTGAGTAATGATATGGGGTATCAGTGCTCCTTTGTACGCCTTGCTCAAGTCGTTAATGTTAAGAAGGTTTCCCTGAATGCTCCGGATGTTATTTACGATCCCTGCATCCAAAAACTGTAGTCTGGGTGATTTTTTGAAATCTGTTTGAATTGGAGGTAGCAATGCTGTTGTAGGATAAATTAATTTTATCAACCCGGCAGCATCTATGCTTTTCATGGCTTCTGAAACTTCTCTGGAGCGATAATTGGAGTTACCAAAATTTTGATACTTCACGCGCTCATCCAAAAAATTGGGCGCCGTATTGAGAATATGTCGAATAACTTTTTCTTCCGTTTTGTTCTGTGCATACTTTTCAATATCACTTTTGTAGGTTTCCCAGATACTGTCGTAGATCTGAGACAGCTGTGACATGTTACCATCGGCCAAATAGGTATCCAGTATTTCGGGCATTCCACCGATAATGGCATAACGGTGAAAAGTTTCTAATAGTGAATTGTGTGCAGATTTTGCTACCGGAACACGATCAAAGGCTTCTTTCAACGGCTCGTTGCCCAAAGCAGTTAAGTATTCTTGAAAATTGAATGGGTAGAGGTAATAGAACTGAATGCGTCCAACAGGAAATGATTTTACTTTACCGAGAGCAAATTCCAGTAAAGAACCTGCGGCGATCACGTGAATTTCTGAAAGGTCCTCATAGAAATAGCGCAACAGTTTAATCACGCGTGGTTGCTCTTGAATTTCATCAATAAAGAGTAAAACCGAATCACCCTTTTTGATGGTGAGACCATTATTAATTATTAGTGCATCGTAGATTAGATTTGACGTCGTCTGTATCTCGAAAGAAATGAGCGTCTTTTTCTCGTTCGAGGTTTAATCCTATATAATGATCAAAATGCCTCGAGAATTGTTTGACGATAGTTGTTTTTCCAACTTGTCGGGCTCCCCTTAACATGAGCGGTTTCCGATTTTCACTTAACTTCCAGTTGAGGAGATGCTGCTCAATATTTCGTTTCAACCCTTTCATTACAAGGTGTAAATATACAAAAATGAACAAAATAGGGGGTGTTTTTACAATATACTTGTAACAGAATAGGGGGTGTTTTCGTAAAAATATATAACAAAATAGGGGGTGTTTTAATCCGGTAAGGGGACAAAATCATCTTCATCACCGGGAACCTTATCAAAACGTTGGTGTTGCCAGTCTTCTCTTGCTTTTTCAATTGTAGCTTTGCTCAAGGAAACAAAATTCCAGTGGATGTAACGTTCTTCCGGGAAAGGAATGCCGCCAAATATATAGACCGTGGAACCTTTTTCAATGGTAAAAGAACACAGCGAACCCTGTTTGGCGACTAAGATTTGTTTCGGACCAAACGTATGTTCTCTTTTGTTGACATTGCCTTCTAGGATGTATAACGCCGATTCACCATAAAGTTGATCACCAAGATTGATCTCCGTATCTTCTTTTGCTTTGATCTCAATAAAATAGAGGTCGCTGTGTACTGGTACGGGTGATTTCTCCCCCAGCGCTTCTCCTGCGATCAGTTTGTAATCGACGGCATCTCCTGACCAGGCTGGAATATCCTTTGCTTCAGTATGCGAAAAGGTGGGTTCACATTGTTCCAGTTCTTTGGGAAGCGCCACCCAAATCTGTAATCCGTGAACTTTCTTTTTTTGACCGCGTTGATGATCAGGTGTACGTTCGGAGTGAACGATGCCTTTTCCTGCAGTCATCCAGTTGACTGCACCCGGTTTGATTTCCATTTCCGTCCCCAGACTATCGCGGTGAACAATATTTCCTTCGAAAAGGAACGTTAGTGTTGATAGTCCGATATGGGGATGCGGTGGTACATCGAGGTTTTCATTTTCACTCAGTTCCGCCGGACCCATGTGATCAATAAAAACAAAAGGTCCGACATGTCTTTTTTTGCGAAAGGGAAGGAGTCGTCCAACTAAAAAGTCACCAATATCGGCGGGACGTTCTTCGATGATGAGGTCTATATTTGACATTTGTGTTTTTACGGCAAGTTAGGAAACTTTTAAAAATAATGAAAAGGTTACCCCCGTGCAGGTAGGGAAGTATCGCGAAAGAACCCTACGCGGTGGCACATAATAAATCTTCTGCTAAGAAAATTTTAATTAGAACGCCTCGGAAATGGTGAAATAAAAACCCGTTGTTTGATCGGAAGTGTAAGCGTAATCCAGGCGGACGTTTATTTTTCTTTCGCGGTCGATCCGAAAACGAATTCCGCCTCCCAAAGCGGTGTTGGTGTTTTTAATCTGGAGTGATGCCAGCGATTCTGAAACCACTGCATTTCCGGCAAAAGCAACAAATCCGAGTCGCCACCATACAGGCATTCTGTATTCTACCTGCCATCCCAGCATTTGTTTATCGCGATGATAACCTTCGTAATAACCCCGCATCCGACTATTCCCACCGACCATGGAGAGATGGAAAAAAGGAACGTTTCCGCGCATAAATCGACCATATATATTGGTGGCGATGACGCGTTCTTTTTTCAGATCAAAGTAGCGAATGGCGTTGATCCAGGTGAGATCATACTGAAAATCACTGCCGATCGCTGGATCAAATCGCTCATAACTCGCCTGAATTTTATATCCGGTGGTGGGGTAAAAAATATGGTCGCGGGTGTCATACTTGAGAATAGCACCTAGTCCTGATATGCGGCCACCTTCTGTACCTGTGTAGGCATTTTGAATCAGTCGACCACCGGCTTCTTTTTCGGTGATCTCAAAGTCGTCAAAGGTGTACTTAATACCAGCATAAAATCCAGGAAACAATTGCCTGACTCCCTCGAATCGTATGCGGGGAAAGTTGAGGGAATATCGCTCTATTTGTTTCGGCTCTGTTCCGACGCCCCAGAAATCGTAGAAATAGCGGTAATAGCCGAGTTCTCCGGTAAAATTGTAGTTGTTTTCTTGCAACCAGAAATCATAATCGGCGTAGGACAGTATCTGCTTTTCCAAGGTATATGCACCTCCCAGGTTGACATCTGATGGCCGTAGCAGAGAATCCTGTTTGTTGAATTTAAACGTAAAAAATCCAGCTGCACCAAAAGCTAAACGGGTTTCTGGACTGTAGAATACGATGGGTAATCCAACAATACGCGGTTTATAAGCTGTCGAGTCTTCCTCCTGTCCCAGAAGTAAGCAGGGGGCGAGCAACAATATAATAAGTGCGTAAACTTTCATCAGTCTATCAATTGCTTCTATATACGACGAAAGTAAAGAAAAAGCCTTACTTAATTTCAATGAGCACCGGACAGTGATCCGACCCCATGATATCGTTTAAGATTTCTGATTTTTCAACGCGGTTTTTTAACGATTCACTCACCAAAAAGTAGTCGATCCTCCAGCCTACATTTCTTGAACGCGCCCCTCCGCGATAACTCCACCACGAGTATTTGACTTCATCGGGATGTAGCATGCGAAAGGTATCTTCCAATCCAATACTGGTATAAGCATTCATGCCATCGATCTCTTTTTGCGTAAAGCCGGCGTGCTTGTCATAATTCGCTTTAGGACGAGCAAGGTCTATTTCGCGATGGGCAACATTGAAGTCGCCACCAACAATTACAGGTTTTTTCTTTTCAAGTTCCTTAATGTACTCAAGAAAAGCGTTGTCCCAGGTGGTTCTGTAGTCTAATCGTTTTAAGGCACTTCCTGCATTAGGAACATAAACCACTACAACAAAATAGTCTTGGTATTCTGCGGCGATTACACGACCCTCGTCGTCGTGTTCTTCAACGCCAATATCATAAATGACATCAAGGGGTTCTTCTTTACTGAGAATGGCTGTTCCAGAATAACCTTTTTTAGTAGCGGAGTTGCTTACAATGTGATAGGAGGAGAACGGTTGCAGCGCTTCTTTCACTTGATCATCCTGTGCTTTCGTTTCTTGCAGACAAAGAATGTCAGGATTTAAGGATTCCATATCCTGTTCAAAATCTTTTTTCATGATGGCGCGAATGCCATTCACATTAAACGAAACGATGCGTGTCATATCATTGTGTTTTTAGAATCCTTGAACTCCGTTTACCGTAGTATATTTCAATACGTTCTTTTTGTCGGGATGAATGCGGGCAAATGCCGATTGAACTGCAATCGTACCTTCGTGGAAACCACACAAGATAAGCTTCAATTTACCTTCATACGTATTTACATCGCCAATGGCATAAATCCCTGGAATATTCGTAGAGTAATCTGTTGTATCTACTTTGATGGCATTTTTCTCAATATCGAGTCCCCAGTCGGCAATGGGCCCCAGAGAAGGCTTTAAACCAAATAATGGAATAAAATGATCGGTTTCTTGTTGGAATTCCCCCTCTTTTTTGTGCTTGATCGTCACATTTTCTACTTGATCCTGACCATCAATACCTACGACTTCTGCTTCAGTAATCAAGTTGATTTTACCTTTTTCAGCCAAGTCCATTACTTGTTGAACGGAATCCAGGTGTCCGCGGAAAGAGCTTCTGCGGTGCACCAAAGAAACTTCGGATGCTATATCTTTCTTTGTTAAGTAAATTGCCCAGTCCAATGCAGAATCCCCACCGCCAGCAATCACACATTTTTTACCGAGGTATTTCTCGGGGTCTTTTATGATGTATTCTACACCTCTATCTTCGTAGTTCGCTAATCCTTCAATTGGCGGTTTGCGCGGTTCGAATACTCCAAGTCCTCCAGCGATCATAACTACAGGAGCTTCATGTTCCGTTCCTTTTTCTGTCGTCACAATGAATTTGTCTTCAGCGACTTTATCAATTTTTACCGCAGCTTCACCAAGTGTAAAACCAGGCTTGAATGGTTCAGCTTGCTCCATTAAATTGTCAACGAGTTCACCAGCCAATATTGACGGGTATGCTGGAATATCGTATATCGGCTTTTTAGGATAAATCTCTGAACATTGGCCTCCTGGCTGCGGAAGGGAATCAATCAGGTGGCACTTTAATTTCAAAAGCCCTGCTTCAAAGATGGTGAAGAGTCCAACGGGGCCAGCACCAATGATAATAATGTCTGTTTTAATCATAACGTTTTTCTAAAAGTCGTATTGAGCAACAAAATTAAATATTCTTGAACTAACAAGTATTGAATAAAAATGTTTTCTATAAATAAAGGTAAACAATCGTTTTACAATGAATCATTCAAGTATCGCTTGCATTACTTCCAGTGACTTAGGAGGTTTAAAACCTTCAATATGCCAGCGGTAATAGCTAATTAAGTGCCCGATAATGCGCATGCGGTGAGTCTTATGGATATGATATGCCAGGAAATTGGTTTTGTCGGAGTGCAGTAGGCGACTCAGTTCAAGGACAGCTTCGCCTTGCTCAAAAGCGTGTCCTTCGGGTGTTTGATTGGAAATGATTCCCGCCTGTAAATCAAATATGTGTCCTTCGGGGTCGTGACACTGCAAACCAAAACCCGTTTTTTCAGCCATTTTTAAAAGAAACCAAATGGGATAATTAGTAATAATTTCGGAATCGTCGATCCATTGTATCTCTTGTGCTAAAAAGTTATACATGCGCTGATCGCGATCACTGGAACGCAATGTTTGTTCAATCACTTCAGTCATAAAAAAGGCCAAACCACTTTTAATGGGGTCGTAGGGTACAGTTTGCGGGATAAAATCTGCAGCAATGGAAGTGATTTTCCCCAAATTACTCTCTGGGCGACGATATACCACGAGCTCCATAATAGATAACGGCTGGAGCATGTTACCCTTCTTTTTTTTGCCACCTTGGAAAAGGTAGGTTTGAAAGCCATGTTCTAATGTGAAAAAGTGTAGAATAAGACTTGTTTCACTGTAGTTGATTTTTTTGAGCAGAATCCCGTGATTGATTGATTTCATGTTTTCCTATTCATGACGATTAATTGATGAATACAACTTTACCTACTTTTCGACCCTTCGTTTCGGGGTCATCGACACTTGTCCAAATCAAATAGACGCCCGAAGATGCTCTTTTCCCTTGTAAGGTTTGACCGTTCCAGGTAGCAGTACCTCCATTAGATGTCGTTTGATAAACGAGATTTCCTGCTACATCGGTCACCTTAACTGATGAATTAAAAGCAATACCTTGAATGGTGATCGGACCAAAATAATCGGGTCTAACGGGATTGGGGAAGACCTTTACATTGCTGTACGAAAGATCACCCTGGGAAGCATCAGAGCGGTAGGAAATCATCCCTTCGTTCGTTACAAAATAAACTTCGCCCGTGTTATGATCTATAGCCAGATCGAGTACATTATTATTCAGCAGCGGACTGTTATCACTTGTAAAGTTTCGTATTACTGACAAGCCATCTTCTGAGAGCAAAAATACACCTGAGCTGGCCGTTGCGATCCATTTTCGATTTGCTCCGTCAACGGCGATGTCCGTGATATGTGTTGTTCCTAGAACGATTTCGAAATTTTCACCGAATTCGATCAGTAGTTTTTGAAAATTGTATTCACCTGGACTTGCTTCGAAAACGTTGCTGGAATTGTAGAGTACGCGCATGCCTTCTGGTGTACCCACCCAGATGTTGTTACTAAAATCAACAGCAATAGCTTCTACCGTAGATGTAGGCAATGCACCGTTGTTTTCGCTCGTAGTGAATAATTGATATTGATCATCCGAGGCGTCATCGAGGTTCTCGCCATGATCAAATGCCACGACGCCCGCACTTTCAACCCCCATCCATTTGACATTGTTATTGTCAATAGCAATCCTTCTGGTCAGTTTTGATTTGACTGCGCTACCTAAATCAAACGAATACCAGGAGCCGTCTGCAGCTTTTACTTTGAGTGGTTGATCCGCATAGGCATTCGCTATCCAGAGGTTTTCATCTTCATCGTAGTTGAGATCTGATACATATCCCCAGTTGGTTCCTGATGTATCTCCCTCCAACAAAGAATTGGTGTAGGCAAAGGTGTCTACAATCTGGTCGTTTTCTAATTCGATTAAAGGGATTTTCGAAAACGTTCCGAACGCAACTTCTTCGGTATTGGATGGATTGATTGCGACGGAAATATAATCCCATATATCTTGATTTTGGATGATTGGTTGATTGGATTGCATGACGGAGGTCCATTCGCCATCTTCCAGCATTGAGCCACCACGCCGACTAAAAGAAGGAGCAGTTCCATTCAAACCACCACCTGCAACAGCCAGTTTTCCTTTCTCCCATTTAGCTCGATAAGCATCATTGTACCGGGGACCTTCGAAAGTGATCTGTTCACTATTAAAGGCATTGGCTGCTTTTACTAGTCCTGAACGGGCATCAGCCAGATAGAAGAAACCGTCGTGGTAGAGCGCATTTTGTGGTTCAGGAAAGGCACCGTGACTATATTGATAGATGTTGATCAATTCTGTAAAATTTTTATCGTAGGTCATTATTCCACCAGCTATGTTAACGATCAGCTCATCTTCCTTGATATTTAACCCGAGTAGTTCAACTTCTGTTTTGACTATAGTGGGATTGCCGTCGTCGTAACGGTACAGTGTGTCTGAATTGTAAATATCGCTGTCGTAGCTGACATATAGTTCTCCATGGACACTGGTCAGAGCGTTGTAACTGCCCGCATTGGAATAATCTGGGAAGCTGTTGGTTGTTTGCCACTGAGCAGGATCTGCAAGGAAATTATTGTTGACTTTACCGACGCGCAAAGCCCCGGCAGACAATGCATAAATACTGTCGTTGTGAATAGTGATATCTAACATGACCTCACTGATTGAAGAGGGGTTGTAAGTATCTCGAACCTCTCGTTTGCTGAGGTTGATAACGACAATTCCAACACCAGTTGCCAGATAAGCATTCCCTTCGTGACAATATATATTATTAATTCTCTTTTCTCCACTTATGGATGACTGTAAAATAGCGGGTAAATTAAATACCGCCTCGTCGCGGATGAGGTCTAAATTACCGTTGTCGTATCCAATGATCAATTGATCAGTTGCTTTGTCATAGGCCATAGCAGTTGGAGAAACATCAGATAGATAATTGGCAGCTGTCCAGATTGATTGCTCTCCCGCCGACAAATCATATTCGAGTAGTCCTCTGCTCAGGATAGCATAAACGGCATTATTTCCCTGAGCAACATCAATTGCTTGATAAGGAGAAATATGCATCTTCCATTGCTCCATTCCAACTTGTGCATGCGAATAAGCCGTTAGCACACTCATCAAAATTACAGTCCAAAAACTTTTCATAGTGAAATTGTAACGCATGAACGTCAAAAATATTTCAAATTTGATTGTGAAACAATAGCGAGCACAATTCTTTTTAAAGGAGTTGTGGAAAAGATAAAGGTTCTTATTAAAAAGGAAGTGGAGTGCGTACTTTCTTCAAGTGAAGAATTTCAGGTTTCTTCAATATTATTTATTTCCTTCTCCCTTTATTTCGTTAAATTTATACCATGAAGTTTACAGAAATAGGATTGAATGATCAATTGCTTGAGGCAATTGGTTATATGGGATTTGAAAACGCTACCCCCATACAGGAGCAAGCGATTCCTCCCATCATGAAAGGTAAAGATATAATTGGATGTGCTCAGACTGGAACTGGGAAAACGGCGGCCTTTGTACTCCCCATTTTACACAAGCTGACCAATCGGGAAGAAAGCACTGTTAATACCTTGATCATTGTACCTACGCGTGAGTTAGCGGTTCAAATTGAACAACAAATTCAAGGGCTTTCCTATTTTATTTCTGTGAGTTCGAAAGCCATCTATGGAGGTGGGGATGGTAAGGATTGGCAGGCAGATAAAGATGCACTAAAGTCGGGAACGGATATTATTGTGGCCACTCCGGGAAAACTACTTTCTCACATGAAAATGGGGTATGCCGACTTTTCAAGTTTAGAACACTTGATACTCGATGAGGCGGATCGCATGCTGGATATGGGTTTTATTGATGACCTGACCATGATTTTCAAAAAGCTACCAGAAAAACGACAAAACTTGATGTTCAGTGCGACAATGGCTGCGGCTATAAGAAAGTTAGCGAGAACCCTTCTCCAGGATCCTGTAGAGATTAATTTGGCATTATCAAAACCAGCAGAGGGGGTTAAACAGTCTGTATTTCTCACATTTGATGAACAGAAAAACCCATTGCTGAAATATATTTTAGAGAAACGTAAAGATTATAAACGTATCATTTTATTTACCTCAACGAAGGATAAAGTGAATGAAATTGCTCGTTACCTCAGTAAAAATGGGTTGACAGCACAAGGTATTTCTTCCAACCTCGATCAAAAAGAGCGCGAAGAAGTCTTGCGTGGATTTAGATCAGGTAGAATTCGTTTACTCGTTGCGACAGATGTTATGAGTAGAGGAATAGACATTAAAGAGATCAATATGGTGATCAACTACGATTGCCCATCAGATGCAGAGGATTATGTTCATCGTGTTGGAAGAACGGCTCGTGCTAATGAAAAAGGAGAAGCCGTCACACTGGTTAATCCAAAAGACATGGCTCGACTCAGTAAAATTCAGGATTTGATTGGCTCTGAGATTCCGCAGCGTCAACTTCCCGAAGCATTAGGAGAAGGACCAAAATGGGTGGATAAGAAGCCTGGCAAGGGTGGACGCAATTTTAAAGGTAAAGGAAAGCCGCGCCATCATAAGAAAAAGCACCACCATAAAGGAAAAGGGGGACACAAAAAACAAAATGCAAAAAAGGATTAATTATTCTAAAATGAAAAGACTTATTTTTTTGGTGGCAATCGCTGTTTTTTGCGCCTGCGATAATGAAGGAGAAAAAGAGAAGGAGCAGGAAGTGATGACTACTGATCAGCTGCCCGAAGGAGAATGGAATGGTGAATATGTAGAAGTAAAAGATACCGTTGCCGAAAAGAAAAAACCGAAAAAGAAAAGTAAAGGGTCAGCATATTTCAGTATGGGTATGGTAGAAGTAGAAGCCGATACCATGCATTTTTCGATTGACCTCTTTGATCAGAAAAAGAATTACGTCACTATTTCAGAGAATAGCTTGATGATGCGCATCAAAAGTGCACAACGCGATTTCTTAGTGATTCAACTCAAAAAGTCAAACATAGTTGGCAATTATGCAGGAACGTATCCGATTGATCGGGATGGCAAAAAAATGCCATCAAGTGCCATTGACTTTAATCGACTCGCTTCAAAAAATCAGCTGCAACTAACGATGGTGAGTGGTTCGACTGAATTGGAAAGCTTTTCACCGCGATTGGGAAAAGCCGTACTTCAGGCGAAAGGTACGTTTGAGGATGCCAGTGGAAATACATTTCCCGGTTCGGTTAATGTGGACATGCGCTTTGAATCAGTTGTGAGTTCCTATAATCCGAATAGTTAACACGTTTAAATCAGCTCAGCTGATGACAACCTACATGTAGCGAATTTTACATTTTACTTTATTGGATTTTCCCGGTTTCACTTTTATTTTAAATTGCGACAAGTCAGGTTTAGACATTCCCGTGTGATAATGGTTTGAGAATCCAAAACCTTCTGTGGGCATTCCAATGAAGTTGTAATCTAATTCGTCGTTGCTGTTTTCATCATCAACAAATGACAGTCCGTAGGATCCAGAAGGTACGCTGAATTTGAGGTACAATTTCCCATTCTTCACTGCTTTTTTTCTAAAAACCTTGTTCATTGACGGTTGCTCATTGTCAAAAGACTGTTCATCTTCGAAAAATGAAATAATAATTTGTCCTTTGTCCGACCTTAAATTGGTGACCTCAACAACTACATCTGTTTGGGCTAATAAAAATGTGCTTGTGAACAGCGCCAACATTGAAATAATTACTTTCATCATTTTTTTAAAGGTTGCTTGTATCCAAATTGTCTAGCTCAACGACCTGCTTTTCCCATGTTTCCATCGTCGATTCGAGTTCTTTTTTAAGCTTCTCATACTTCGCTAGGGTATTTGCAGTTTTTTCTTCATCACTGTAATCCAGGGCCTCCACGATTTTGTCCATGGATGCGATCTCTTTTTCCAGTTCTTCAGTTTTCTCTTCAGCTTTTTTAATCCCGTTTTTAAGTTTGTTTACGTTTCGCTTTAGTTCTTTTCGCTCCTCGTAGGAGAGTTCCTGTTTGGTATCTTTAGTATTCTTTTCTACTTGTGGTTGAGATGCTTTTTTCTTTGATTTTTCTGCATAAGCTTGCTCAAAAGCATCGGCCTTTTTCCGTAGATATTCCTGCACCGTATAATGATGAATCTTGAGTTGTTTATTTTCAATATCCCAGATACGATTGGTTAAACCATCTAAGAATTCACGGTCGTGTGAAACGATGATAAATGTTCCTTCGTATTGTTGGAGTGCTTGTTTTAAGACGCCCTTAGATTTTATATCGAGGTGGTTTGTGGGCTCATCCAGGATCAATACGTTTGATGGGCTTAATAATAACTGACAGAGTGCTAGACGTGTTCGTTCACCGCCGGAGAGCACACTCACTTTTTTATCGACGTCTTCTCCGCTGAATAGGAAAGCTCCCAAAATTGATCGCAATTTTTTACGAATATCTCCTTTGGCGACGTCGTCAACTGTTTCGTAGACTGTTTTTTCAGGGTTAAGCGTATCAGTTTGATCTTGAGCGAAGTATGTTAATTCTACATTATGACCATATTTCACCGTCCCTTTGCCGTCCAGCGTTTTCATGATGCGTTTGAGCAGGGTTGATTTTCCCACTCCGTTGGGTCCGAGGAGCGCTATTTTTTCACCGCGTCCGACGGTCAGATTAATGTCTTTAAACAATAAAAGATCATCGTAGGATTTTCCAAGATCCTCCATTTCAAGTACCCATTTCCCAGGCTGAACACTCAAAGGGAATGTGATCTTCATCTTTGCCACTTCATCTGTCTCCACCTCGATCCGTTCCGTTTTTTCTAATTTTTTGATTAGCGACTGTGCCATTGCCGCTTTGTTAGCTTTTGCCCGGAATTTATCAATCAGTTCTTCCGTACGTTTAATTTCTTTTTCTTGTTGTTTTTGTGCTTCAAGAAGTTGTTCAATTTCTTCAGCACGTTTTTCTTTATACGTTGAATAGGCAAACGGAAAGTCCAGAATTTTACCGTTGGTGATTTCCAGGGTTCGTTTTGTAACGTTATCCAGGAAGAGTCGGTCGTGAGAAATAGTGATTACAGCCCCTTCGAATTTTTGCAAGTATTGTTCGAGCCATCCAATTGATATAATATCAAGGTGGTTGGTGGGCTCATCTAGTAAAATGATCGATGGGTTATTGACGAGTATTTTAGCTAATTCAGCGCGCATTTTCCATCCACCTGAAAATTTATTGAGCGGTTGGTCAAAAACATCATCTTCAAACCCCAGGCCGTGCAATGTAGTAGCAATTTTTTCTTCCCATTGATAGCCTTCAAATAATTGGAATTGTTCATTAGCGAAATTCAAGTCATCCAATAGCTGAAGATAAGAATCTGTTTCGTAGTCGGTGCGTGTTGTTAACTGGTGATTGATATCGTCAATTTGATCGCGTAATTTATTTAAAGTCTCGTTTGAATAGTTGAGGTAATCAAATAGATTTTGGTTGGTATCGATGACGATATCTTGTGTCAAAAAACCAACAGTACTTTCTTTTCCACGATGTATACTACCCTCCGTAGGCTTCTCTTGTCCTGATAAGAGGCGCAACAACGTTGATTTACCGGCTCCATTTTTTCCGACAAGTCCAATTTTGTCGCCTGCGGTGATTTGCAGGTTAACATCTTTAAATAAATAACCTTGTGGGAGATGAAATCCTAACTGCTCGATTGTAATCATGCTGCAAAATTACGAAAGTCTTCTAAGTTCGGAAATGAAAAGTGGTCTTATCTGTGAATTCAAAAACCATGAGGATTATTACAGGTTCAGGTTATTGGGCTATCAAGCTAGGTCGTAAAAACTAGCATGATCTTAATGCAGACACTTTTATATTATGAGTTATATGCAAACACGGGGATCTAAAAGTAAAAAGAGGGAGATCTAACAGACTCCCTCTTTTTTGCGCTATTTTGGAAATTAATGAGTGATTAGTTAGCAAATCCACCAAGTACAACATAGGTTGTAGGATCAGTGGTGTCAATCGCTTGTAGTGGATCGTGAACTACGAAAAATGCGTCATAGTTTGCCGTTAAATCGGCATAGGACATTCCACTGAACTGGTTGTTATATGCCGTCATACCGTTGCCATCGATTGTAATAGCAAGAACGTTTCCATTGGGCGTTTCGTCATAAGGAGTGCCGTTTGGTGTGTTTGATGGATCCGCTTGATCGTGAGCGTGAACCATGTAGGTTTCACCATCTATGGAATTCATGAGTGCTACAGAAACGCGGCTCGTTCCATCCGCAAGTTCTTGAATTTTTAACATCGCACTAAGATCGTTTGTGTGCGAACCATCATATTCGTATGAAGGATCAACTTGACCGGTATTAAAATCGTAATTATAAGACATGGATGAAAAATTCGTTGGAGTTTGTTCCCGAGCGAATGAGCCTACTATCAGATAAGTTGAGATATCTGCAGTATTAATAGCTTGTAAAGGGTCGTGCACTACGAAAAAGCCTTCATAATCGCTAATAATACTCGAATAGGACATCGAAACCGTTTGAGAAACAGTGACTTCACCTCCATTACCGTTTGCCGTTTGGACAAAAACGTTGCCGTTTGGTGTTTCATCATAAGGTGTTCCGTTTGGTGTGTTGGAGGGATCTGCCGCGTCATGAGCATGAACCATGTACGTTTCTCCATCGACAGTGTTGGTTAACTTGACACTGATTTTCGTTTCATTTGCAGCTAGTTCCTCTACAGTCATAGTTGCTGCGACATTATCCATATGTTTTCCATTATAGGCTTCTGATGCCACAACTTGACCGTTGTTAAATTCGTATTCATAAGAAGAACTCTGCATCTCAGTGTTGGTATCTGAATTAGGATCTGTTTCAGGCTCATTTTCTTCTTTTTTGCATCCTCCGAATATGAGTCCAGTTGAAACTGTAAGAATGGTTAATGCGTAAACGGGTTTTAACATTTGTTTTTTCATAATAACTATTTTTGTGTTTGCCCTACTTACGTTGTTAAAACCAGATTGGATTTCGCTGGCGTAAAAAAAGTAGTATTACTCAATGATGAGATTTCGATTTGGTAGAGTTTTTTTAGCCAAAACTATTCCTTTATAGTTGAAAAGCACGTCAAATTGGAAAAGTTTACTTCATTCAAATTGATCCTATAAAGCAATATATACATACAACCCAGGTTCTGTCAACATTAGATCACTCGATGTTATTCGTTTTTAGGAAGAGTTGCCGTGTTGCTCCAATAAATTTTAATGATTTCAGCCAGATCATATAATTTAAAAATGTCGTCAGGCTTTATAAAGTATGAGCTTGTTTGCCCTCTGTAGGCCTTTAGGATGTCCTCTTTTCTGTTGGGGGTAGATAAAATGAGTACTGGAATATGTTTTGTGCTGGGTGTTGATTTAATTGTTTTGAGCGCTTCATGACCATCTATCACTAGCATATTGATATCCATCAGAATTAAATCTGGGGTATCAGTTTCACGGTAAGGTCCTGCTTTTTTTAAGAACTGAATTGCCTCGGCTCCATTTTGAACGTGGTGAAAGGTGGATAAAAATGACTGATCTTCAAGTGCTTCTTGAATCAATAAAGCATCGTCTTGATTGTTTTCAACTAATAGGATGGCTAATTTCTATTTCTTCATGTATATTATTTTTAGGTAGTGTAAATTTAAAGATAGTACCTTGAGGCTTATTTTTTTCAAACCAAATTTTTCCGTCGTATGCGGTGACGATTTTTTTGCACGTAGCTAAGCCAATTCCAGTTCCGCTATATTGACTATTGGAATGTAAACGTTTGAAGATTTCAAATACCTTTTTCTCATGTTCAGGTTTTATTCCTATTCCATTATCAGCAACGCTAAACGTCCAGAAATATTCATGCTCGACAGCATCAACTTTTATTGTTGCCATTTGATCTGTAGGTTGATATTTTATTGCATTATCAATGAGGTTGGAAAAAAGTTGAATAAATGAAGAGGCATCCCCTTTTACATTGGGTAAATCTGATTTATAGAATTGCACTACATTGGAGTTTTCGTCTTGTTGATAATTTGAAAAAATAGATGTTATGAGTTTGTCTAAATCCACCTCCTCGTCTCCTACTGTTCCCGTTTTTGAAAAATCTAATATGTCTGCTATCAAACTTTTCATTCTCATAGAGCTATCGAATGCTTTATCGATATAAGATTCGACTTTTTCGCTCAATTCGTGATGATGTTTTTTTTGTATCACGGATAAGTAGGTAGATATTCCTCTGAGTGGCTCTTTGAGATCATGAGCAGCAATATGTGCAAATTGCTCGAGTTCATTATTTTGTTGCTCTAGTTTCGATTGAATCGATTTGATATAACTGATGTCTGTTGCTGCAAAAAGGAATCCATTCGTTTGAGCATCAGTATTGATTTCCGAAACGGAAAGCAGGGCCGTTATGGGTGGTTTGTTTTTACTGTTGATTTTCCATTCTCGAAATCGATTTTGATCTGACGAGGCAAGTGTTTTTAGTATTTGTTGATCTCCTAAATTTGATTGTGCTTCATCTTTGATGTTTAAAACGACCTCGTCCCATTCTTTCTTAGAAAAGAACAAATCACTTATTTTTTGACCTTTCACGTCCTCATTTCCGAAGCCCAAGAGCATTTCAGTTCCTATATTCACATTGAGAATCTCACCCTTTTTATTTGTTGCTATTAGTGCCACTTCAGTGGTTGCATCCATAATAGCTTTGTTTTCTGCCAGGGATGACTTTAATTTAAATTCTGCCTGTTTCCGCTTGGAAATATCGATGATTTGTGAAATAAAATACAAAATACCACCCTGCTTATTTCGAACCATTGAAACGGCTAGTAAAATATATACAATATGCCCTTTTTTATGGAAGTACCGCTTTTCCATGTGGTAATAATCCCTCTCATCGTTGACTAATTCTTCCAGGTATTTTAAATCGATATTTAGATCGTCAGGGTGTGTAATATCCTGAAAAGTCAATTTTTTTAGTTCATCTTCGGTGTAGCCAACAATGTCACAGACTTTAGAGTTAACTTCCATCCATTGACCATTTTCATTCAGTATAGCCATCCCAATACCAGCATTTTCAAAATTACCGCGAAATGCGGCTTCACTAATTCTTAACTTTTCTTCTTTTCGTTTTCTTTCCGTTATATCTTGGTGAGTACCGTACATCATTAAAGGTTCACCATCAGTGGTCCATTCGAAGACTTTACCTCGATCTAGGACCCAAACCCAATGACCATCTTTATGCTTTACACGTGCTTCTACTTCATAAAACTCATCTTTTTTTTCAAAGCAAGCCTTGAGCTTTTCGTTCGATTCTGGCAAATCATCAGGGTGCACGATGTTCAGCCAAGTGTTAATACTGACGGGCTGCAGTTCACTCAGTGAATAGCCAGCGATTGCGGCCCAGCGTTCATTGAAATACGTTTCACCTGTTTGAATATTCCATTCCCACGTACCGACATTGGTGCCTTTTAAAACAGATTCGTACCTTCTTCTGTGATCAATGATTTCTTGAACGGGCCAACCTTCTGGAATAATGTAAATTACATCTCCCCGTTCGTTGAACAGAGGTTTAAGACTAAACAGAATAGTTAATGGTGTTTGATTGGCTGTCCAGACAACTACCTCATATTTAACAGGTTTCCCAGATAGTGCTACTTGAAAGTTATCCTTCAGTTCTTCCTGTGATTCAGAAGAAATTTGCCACCAATAGCAATCCCAAAAATACTTTCCGATTACCTCTTCTTTCTCTAAATCGGACATTTCTAAGGCGGTGTCATTGACCTCAAGTAACACGCCGTCCGTATCAAGAAACCCCATGAATGAGAACGATGAATTAAATATCCCCTTAAATTTGAGTTCGTCTTCCTTTATAGACGTTATGTCCTGAAAGCTCCCAACTATTTTGTTGCCAACTTTTCTTCCTGTACTTCTTACCCATTTCTCATTGCCATTGGCGGTTATAAGGATACATTCCGTATCGAATGATTCTTCTTTCTTAATGGCTCTTTGAATCAAATCGCTTAGATGGTCTTTATAATCTGGATGGTAAAAATTTAAACCATTTGTTTTATTGTGATCAAAACCTAAAGGGACTTCGTGAATGTCGTAAACAACCTTACTCCACGTTGTTTTATTGGTGACTATATCTAACTCCCAAGTGCCGATCCGATTAGCTTCTTCCATAAGTTTCGACAAGGCATTACTCCTTTGAAGTGCTGCATTCTTCGATTGAAGCGTTAATTTAGATTTTCTTAATTCTAATAGATGAATGGCTTGTTTCGCGAGTTTTTTTAAAAGCTCGAGCTGTTCGTTAGTGATCTTTTTTGGTGAATGATCAATGATACATAGTGAGCCTATAGTGTAGCCGTTTTGGTTTGTTAAAGGGATGCCAGCGTAAAATACGACGAATGGTTCTCCCGTCGTGAAGGGGTTGGTAGAGAATCGATCATCTTTTCGGGCATCCTCAATGATCAAAGGTTCGCCGTTATTTTTTATGGTATGAGCACAAAATGAAAATTTTCTCGGTGTCTCGCGAGTGTCGAGACCTTGATGTGAAAGGAACCATTGTTTGTCTTCCGTAATAAAGCTTATCAATGCTATTTTTGTCCCACAAACCTGAGCGGCCATTGATGTAATAAAGTCAAAATCTTCATCTTCTGGTTGCCCTATGATCTGGTAGGCTTCTAGTTCTCTCAGCCTGTCTTTTTCACTATTTGTCATTGATTATATCTTACAATTGAGGTCAGTCCTTTAAAGCATAGACTTGGCGATTAATCAATTAGCGTAAAGTTATGACCTTTTCAAACCAAATTTAAATAATTTTTTTGTAAAATATAGACTATATTCATCTATTCAGAGGACTGCTGTGTTTATCAATATTAGGCTGTTTAAAAATATTCTACAAGAATGACAGATGAACCCTCGCTTTGACGATTTTTGTTAGAACCCAAAATGTGTAATTATGCGTGTTTTAATTTTGATGATTGTCGTTCTTTTTACAGTTACGGCTTGTGTGCCTGCCAAGCAGTATAATGATTTACTTGCTAAAGAAAAGGCGTGTAATGAGGAACTCGAGAAGTATAAAACATCTTCCTTAGATGCTGAAGCGAAAGTAAAAACGTTGGAGGCTCAGCAAGAGATCATGTCAAAAGATATCGATCAGTTGAAGACGGATACTGCCGAACTAGGAAAAAAGTACCGATCGATGCAAGCGCAATATCAGAAAGCCACTCAAATCAGTTCATCCATTGAGAAGGAGATGGATCGTATAAAAAATGATGACGCGCAACAGCTGGCTCGTATGCGCTCTGAATTGGAATCTAAAATTATCGAAACACAGCGAAAAGAAGATGAGCTCATGGCGTTGGAGCGAGAACTGAAAAACAAACAACGGCTATTGGTTGACCGCGAGCGACGTGTAGAAGAACTGGAAGCAATGATAGCACGCAAAGATGAAGCTGTAAAACAATTGGAACGGAAAGTGGCACAAGCGCTGCGCGGTTTTAAGGATAAAGGACTAAGCGTAGAAGAGCGCGATGGGAAAATTTATGTAAGCTTGGAAGCCAAACTTCTATTTGCGTCTGGTAGTACAAGTGTAGAACCTGAGGGGCAGAAAGCAGTCATTCAATTGGCGAAAGCGATTAAAGGAGATGACGATTTAGAAATTATCGTTGAAGGTCATACGGATTCAGACCCTCTGGCCAGTCGATCTCATCCGAAAGACAACTGGGAATTATCTGTGTTGAGGGCGACCTCCGTTGTAAATATCATGATTGATAATACCGACATTAACCCAGAAATTCTCGCAGCTTCAGGGCGTTCGAAATACCATCCTGTGGATGAGTTTGACAAAGCGAAAAATCGCCGTATTGAGGTGATTATTGCTCCAAATCTGGATGAGTTGTTCCAGATGATCTCTGAGTAGAGAAACATATAATGACCACTTTAAAGCTAAAAAATAAATGGTTGGATACTTTTCGAAGTAATCCGAACTTGATTGTTGCACTTTTTTACTTGCTCGTTCTTGTTGTGTGTTTCGATCAGCTCGTATTCGGAAATGCGACCATAAAATGGGACGCTTTTCGCCTTTGGTTTCCCTGGAAGCATTTCATTGTGAACGAATTATTGAATGGTAACCTGCCGCTCTGGAATCCTTACCATCTCGGTGGCTTTCCTCAGCATGGGGACAGCATGACCTGGTACCCCGTAAGCTGGATTTTTGGTTGGATTACAGGAGGATATAACCTTACTTCACTGAATCTTGAATATTTATTTCACCTTTTCGTAGGAGGATTTGGCTTTTTCAAATTCAGCCGTTTGCTTCACTCCAAATGGTGGTTGTGTGCACTTCTGGGATTGAGTTATATGCTCTCTGGGTTTATGCTTGGGAACGCTCAACATATGGGCTGGATTGTGAGTGCAGCATGGCTCCCCTGGATCGCGATCTATTTATTTCGTCTTGTAAATCAACCAGGGTGGAAAGCGACAATGCGTTTCTCCGTTGTCGGTTTTCTGTTCTTTTCTGGCGGATATCTAGCGCTGTTTTTTATCACACTTTATTTCATCTTCGGGTATTTGATCTATAGTTTTTTCAAGCGAAGAAAAAGGCGGTTGAGCATCCTTTTATTTTCATTCCTTTCGCTGGCATTGATTACATTATTGGCCGCACCGATTCTCTACTCGTTCATTGATTTATCAAACTTGTTTGATCGTGCTTCACCAGCGACCATGGGTGCAGCTTTCAATATCAATTATGGAGGGACTCCTCTCAATGGTATTCTCGCAATTTTTTTTCCATTCGTGTCTGGTGTTTTTAATGTTTCTGAGATTCAATTCGGAACATTTTCAACTTTTTTTGGATCGATTCCTGTTCTCCTCATTTTATTTCAATGGCGAAAACTCATTTCGAGAAAAAAAACACTTATTCTTTTTATCTTGAGTGTACTCTTGCTTCTTGTTTCAATAGGTGATCCATTGCCATTGAGAACTGTATTGAGTCACTTACCATTCCTCGACTTGTTTCGATATCCAACAATCTTCAGACTATTCTCCATTTTTGCATTCCTTTCACTTGTAGCTTTGCTTTATCGTAATTTTAGTTTTGATCTTAATTCCATGCCGTGGTTACAAAAAAAGAAACCATTGTTGATTGTTGGTCTGGGATTAATGTCGCTATCCGCTCTACTCTTGGTTATTTACAGGGAGCAAAATATTCTCTCGATAGAATTCTTGGTACATCCCGTTATTCATTTAGCTTCGTTGCTGGAGTGGCAGAGATTTGTATTCAATCTATTTGTAGTATTATTCTTGTCTGGGGCTCTACTGTTGGCGCTAATCTATTACAAGAACTATGCAAAGCGATTGATTGCTATGGTTTGGGGACTCGAACTGGTGGTGATCGCATCTTTAGCGACTTACACTGTGGTTAATGAAGCGGTCAACGTACCGTACGCGAACGCGCGGCTCGAACAGCAACCAGTCAAGCTTCAGGGATTAGCTGAACATTATAACGCCAACGAACAAGACGAGTGGAAGAACTATCTGGACTTTGCCTGGGAGGGCAAATCGATACTGCTTAAGCAGCCGAGTCAAAATGGATTTTCACCTATGAAACTCAAAAGGAGTGAGTCCATGAAAAATGCTGAAATTCAACTTCCCGATTCTAGTGATTTCTTAACCCGAGTGAGCATGAGTGATAAAGGCGCAACAGAAATACGCCCTACTAATGCTTCATTTTATCCTGTAGGCTCGGGTGAATGGAAAATAGTTGCGCAACAACCCCTTTCTCAAGACGAATATTTTGTACTGAAACAACGAAAAACACCGAACTGGCGATTATTAACGACGTCATTTTCCTCTTTTGTATTTACAACAACGCAAAAAGGGTTCATGTTAATTAAACCAACTGGTGATCAAGTCATTCATTTAAAATATCAGGACGAATTTTATGGGGTAAGTTTCTCGCTTTTCGCACTCACATTGCTTTTTATTGTAGCAGCACTATTGGTCAGTTCGCGTAATCGTAAAATGAAAGTTGGAGCAGCAACCGTCTTTCTAATTGTACTGATACTCGGTTGTTATCAGAATTGGAACAGGTGGTTTCCTACCTTATTGCCCAAAATCGCTGTAAATAAAATCACTTCAGGTGCAAATTACGATAAGTTCGCGTCTTATATCAATAGCGCGGATAGAGGACCTATTTTTGTAGCTCAAAACACGCCAAAGGAAGATCGCTTTTTGGATGAGTTGAATTATTTCCTGGAGAAGGAAGGTCAGTATTCGATCGGCTTACCATTTTCTAAATACGCAGCATCAAAGCCTTCCAGTTACGAAGTTCGAAGAATACCCGGAAAAGACTTGAGAAAGAATGGATACAGCATTGATCTCACACAATTGGTGGCAGAAAAACTAACTAACGAAGCAATTTTTCTTCGGGTTGATTTCAGTAATCTCCAAAATGAAGCACTGAAGCTTTGGCTCAAGCATTCTCAAGATGGCGAGTGGATCAATGGAAAATCGTGGAATATCAATGAGTCCATCTCATCTGATAACGCCAACATATTTATCCGTTCTATCGATTTAACCGAATACAATCTTCGAGATAGCAGCACACTTTCACTGTACTTGTGGCCCTTGGAAAATTCAAGTGAAATTGATATTCAACAGATAATTATTGAGCGCTATCGTTAATCACTGGAGGATCTGCAACAGCAGTTCGCGTATTGTTTTAAGTGGAGTTTAAAACTGCTTTAGGTATATATTTGTTTGATATGATAGGTCGTTACATTAGTGAGTAATGAACATTTTTCATAAATGTTATCCTGTAAGTTGACTTTTGGCTACATGGACTGTGCTTTAATTGCCACAAGGTTTAACAACAGGGGACGAGAACTGAGGAAGGGGTCAAACTGACGACGAGCGCCGAGAACGAGGGCTGAGGAAGAGGGCTGAGGAAGAGGGCTGAGGTTCTCGAAGCCCGAAGCCCGAAGCCACACTTCTAACCTAACAATCCATTCGCACCATCAGTTTGATAAGAAAAATCATTACTGATTTTACAACTGAGTACAATACTCCAGCCATCTTGTCTTAACAGATTACGAGGCTGATATTAAAGGTCCCGGCGTTTGATCACCCATAACGAAACCAGGAAGAAGAGGGCCATGTAGAAGAGGCAAACAAGAATATTCACCCAACTATCCAGCATAAAAGGGATGTTGCCATTTCGTTCTTGAGCAGCCTCAACCATTTCTTTCAGTATCGGAAAGGGAGTCAGTTTTGAAAAGGCATTCAATGGGAAGAAAGCATAGATAACTTCCAGCTTGGCAATCGAGAGCATGCCTCCGATAATTGCTTCCACAATGAAGGATACAATGAAGAAAATGATCGATAATGCCGTGCGCTTAACTACCGTGGCAAAGAAAAAGGCGAAACTAAAATAACATAGGGTTTGCAAATAATAAACAGGTATTTCGACGAATCCATTCCAAACATCAGCTGTTTCTGAGTTGATCAGTCCATAAGCCAATCCGACAATCATGGTATAGAGTGTTACGATCGTCGACAAAATGAATACTACAAAAAATTTACCTGCAATGACTTGTTTAAGAGACATTCCATCGATAACGTTTTGCTTGAGGGTCTTGTAATTGTATTCGTTAGACATGACAATTATCACTATAACACCCATTAAGACATTAAACCAACTGCTACACCAAGTAACAAAGCCCCAAACATCAGGAAAACCAAAAGGGTTCCATTTTGCTCCTCCATCTGACAATTCAATAACGGGCCCCATAAATGTATTGAAGAAGCTGTATAATGCATAAACAACCAATGGAGACAGAACGAAATACAAGAGTAAGATAACGCGAAGAGCGTTCAATTTCTTGAGCTTGGCGAATTCTATAGCGATTAACTTTTTCATTATTTTACGATTTCGAGGAATGTAGATTCTAGATTTTTCTTGTGGTCGCGCAGACCGGAAAGGTAAATGCCATTTTCAGCAAAAACCTGGTTGATTTGAGCATTGGAGTATTTTTCATCGACGGCGATTAACAACTCATCGTCAACTTCATCAAGTAAAGAAATATAGTCCGTATTTTCAATAATTGCTTTGGTTTTTGATGGGTTTTCTGCTTTGACCATCAACATGCGATCCTGCGTCATGATTTCATCCATGGTTCCCACTTGAAGGAGCTCTCCATGTTTCATGATGGCAACATGAGTACACATTTTTTCTATTTCGTCGAGTAAGTGAGATGCGATAACAATTGTTTTCCCTTCTTTTGCGATATCCATGATTAACGATCTGATCTCCGCGATTCCTTGTGGATCAAGTCCATTCGTAGGTTCATCAAGTACGAGCACATCAGGATCTGCCAGCATACAAGAAGCTAATGCCAATCGTTGCTTCATACCCAATGAAAAGGTCTTAAACTTTGATTTTTTTCGTTCCCAAAGGTTAACCCTTTTGAGCACGCGTTCTATCGCCTCGTTGGTTCCTGTCACGTCTTTTATTTGAGCAACGATCTTTAAGTTATCGACAGCATTGAGGTAAGGATAGAAATTTGGTGTTTCGAGTAAAGCCCCTATATTTTTGCGGTTTTCATCCTTTTGGCCATTCCCAAACCAACTGAAAGTTCCTTTCTTGGGTTTAATCACTCCTAATAACATACCGAGTGTGGTCGTCTTTCCACTACCGTTCGGTCCGAGTAATCCAAATATTTGGCCTTCTTCAACGGTTATACTTAGATCTTTGACAGCAACAGTGTCCTTGTATTCCTTTCTAAGATGCTGCGTTGTTAATACCTCACTCATAAGAAGTTGTTTTTATAAAATTAGTGTTTTCGCCGAGATTACCGTAAAAAAATCAAAAACTAAGTGAACGCTCATTCCACAACTGGGTTCGAATACCTCCAAAAATGAATGGTTGTGTAATAGTTGGTTGATTGTTGAGTGAACGCACCTCGACGCCCGGTCGAATAAAAGCGTTGAGTCTCATTTTATACGATAATTCATAGTTTAATTCTAGCGTTCCTCTCAGGCGATTGAGCTTACCATTACCTCCGATGCGATAACCATATTCATACGGGCGTTCGGTGTAAGACCGATAAATATCAGCCCCGTAACTTTCAGAGTCATTGGCATCGCGTCCACCTTGCTGAGCAAACATGAACGTCGCCCTTATCGAAAGTCGTGGTGTTACGAAATAGCGCGCTTCTGAGAAAGACTCTACGAAGTTCGCGCCCAAAGGGTGTGCGAGCGGTATACCCTGATTACCGTAAACGGTAGATTCATTGAGGTGGGAATAAGTGAATGGTCTTGCAAAATTGAGTTCTGTTAACCATCTGATTTCGTGCTCGCCAAGTCGCGTTTTGGATTTTAGACCAAATTGACCGCCGTATTTATTGGCCCACCATCGGGTACGATTGACCAACTCATCCAGCACGAAATCATCAATAACGAGCTGGCCGTAGATCATCAGTTTTCTGAATTGGTAAGAGGTATTGATCCCAATCAATAGGCGATCTTGTGAACCAATGCTATATTCCGTGGGTCTGTAGAATAGAAAGGGGTTGAGGTATTCTACTTCAAATCCTCGGTTCATCAAAGTGTCTTCAGGTGCAAATACAACCGATTCGAACAAACCGATTTTAAAATTTTGATTGATGTGAAAATCAAGCGTGTGCGTAGCGGAAAATTTGTTTTGTCGCTGATTGCCAACATTCTCGTTCAACAACTGATAAATATTAGTGAATTCAATTTTCCAAAAGCGGGTACGCAACTTCACAAACGGTCGAGGAGCGCCAAAGTCGCTGAGAAGCATTGAACGATTGCCTTCCCCAATAAACTGATGATCGATTCCCGACTGTACTTCAAAAAAATCTGTTGGACGATAGCTGATACGTGCACGGGGTTGAAAAATAGTAGCCGTTGCGGTATCGTTACTTCTATAAAATGAATTCTGCAAAATACTATTCAAAGGACCTCCATTGGGCGAATTGGACACGGCTCCGAAGTTAAAAATCGCACGACCGCGCCATTTATTATTAAGTTGAACTGTTATCCCTGCGCCTATTGCTCCGCGAAAGTCCTGTACATTAGTGTTAAACGCCTGACTTCCTAGCAAGTTAACCGTAGGGAACACATTCACTTCTCTGTTATAATGCTCGGTGTTTTTAGAGTAAAGCGATATTCCGATCTGAGGGTAGCAGTATTGGACGCTGGGTAATACACTCCCGTTTAATGCCGGAAACTGAAACCGGTTTTTTTCGTTTAAAAAGGCCGTGAACTGGCAGGGATGAATAAAACCTCTTGATATCTGACCGGTGAGCGCTTTTTCTTCATTCACAGTCGTGATGGTGTCTTGCTGAGCCCAGCTCAATGGGACAAATATCAGAATGATCGCTATGGAAACTGTTAATCGCATCAAAAGTCCATATAATTATTAAAAAGGTTCGACTTTATTCCAAAAAAGATGATACCGTGGTTGACATCACCATCTAAAGTGCTAGTTGATTGGCGATAGACCCCCTTGGCAAAGACAGTGAGCATTGTACTTTTATTCATCAAATAGCCAAGTTCTGCCGAAGTGTAATTTACCGCGATCGGGGTATTTTTAACGACATCATTTTTTGAGGAAAACAAAGCCCCTTTGAATGGCATCATCTGGTTTGCTTCATAAAAGATGTGCTTGACATTCAGGGTTATTCCTTTCCAGCGATAACCTGCGCGAATGATGAATTCTTCAAAACCGTTACCTAAGGTATGAGCAAGAGGTAAGTTAAAATGCGAGAAAGCCAATCTGCGATTGCCCGATGCGTAAAGTCGTTCTGTGGCTTTGTTATACTCCAACTGAACCTTTAAATGAGGGATAGAAAAGAGATCTGAGCCTCTGTATCCAAATTGAATGCCGTATTGCTCCTGCTCGATATCGCCGCTCACGGCCTGAGCATAGAACATGTGGTTGGTGAAAAATCGCCAGCCAATATTAAGTCCCATGAAATTTCGGAGCCCTTTATTCTCTGGACCCACTGCTGCCGAGTTAACCCCGATAAGTGGCTGATAAAAGTAAGGACTCAATGCTTGATCACCCGTTGAGTTGTCACGGAGGTAGAGAGAGGATTCAAATACCCCGATCGATAACGACGGAATAGGGGAGTATGTCAAATAATGCAACCCTATCCCCTTTCTTTCAAAGGGTGGTTCCACCATATTGGTAAAGCGCTTTCTCAAGAGGTTGAGTTGCTTCCCGCGTACCCAAGAATAGTTGAGGCCTGGTAATAGTTCCCAATCTACTTGAAGACGAGTAAAATTGAATGAATTGTCTGACAACAGCATCGAACGGTGTCCCCAGCCGATAAAAGAAGGATCGTTACCAAAATGAAAGCGCAAGGATTCCAGTGGTTCAAAACGCACATAACTCATCGATGAGGCGTAATCGAAACCGTTTGTTTTAAAAGGTTTAGTCCTTCCACCATTGGGGATGACTGCATTGGAAGTGATGTATTCCTGTCCATTAAAGCGTTGTTCTCCGCGACTTTCAAAATAAGAAGTTCTAAAATCTGTGAACCGCGCTTGATTTTCGAAAAAGGCGGTGTAGAATGTAAACTTGCTACCTAGTTGACCTAGCGCTTGAGCACCTCTTGTGTTTCTGAATAATATTGCGTCATTTTCCTGTAATTGCTCATGGCCAACCGATAGATGAATTAACGGATCGACGGCAAGAAAATATTCTCGTCCTTGCTGTTGAATGAAGTGTTCTTGAAATAGTTTGCGAAAGATCCAGCTACGGGAGGTGTCCTTTTGAGGTGTTTTGCGATGAGCTGCTGCGTTAGTAATGGGGAAAAATCCGTTACTGATGACTTGATGGTCCCCTGAAAGTATGATTTCATCTTTTACGGAAGCACCTATGGGGGCAAGTATACGTTCCTGAGCGGTGCTACTCAAAACAAAAAAGAACAGCAGTATGTAGACCATCCAACTTTTCATGCAGAATCTGAATTGTCAAAAACAACTGATTTCGGTACACGTTTGTTGTAGGCAATGAAGTAGGGGTTCATGAGATTACCTTTGTTATAAACAAGTGGTTTTCCGTTCTCTAATGCAATGATTTCTCCTCCTACCGCATTAAAGATAGCGTGACCAGCTGCTATATCCCATTCCATTGTGGGAGCAAATCGCGGATAAACATCAGCCATGCCCCTTACGAGGTGAAAAAATTTCAAGGCTGATCCCATTTTAATGGATTCAAATTTATTATAGTGTTCTTCGATGCGGTGAATCAGTGATAGAATATCGCCCGTGTAGTGACTTCGCGAAGAAATAATCGTTATGGGTATTTCAATAGGGGGTAAGGGTTCTAACTTGCTCCAAAGAGCAGGTTTATTTATTTCGCTGAAATTGCAAGAAAAAGCTCCAGTTGCCGGACTTCCAAATATGATGTTTTTATTTACAGGAGAAGCAATTAATCCAAAAGAAGGTTTATGATTTTTAATTAATGCGATGTTAATCACGAATTCACCGTTTCCTTTAATAAATTCTTTCGTCCCATCAAGAGGATCGATACACCAACAATAGTCCCATTTTTTTCGTTCTTCGAAAGACGCTTTTTTTCGTTCTTCGCCAGTGATAGGTATATCAGTAGTTTGCAGATGTTCCCGAAGGATTTCAGAAGATGCGAAATCGGCTTCTGTCACTGGGCTTCCATCTATTTTTTTTGTGCGTTCAAAGTCTCGCTGGTAGATATCCATGATTTTTTCTGATGCTTCAACGACTGCTACGAGCGCCGTGTTCACCAGTTTTGAAGATATCTTTTCAATCATGCTATTGATAAATTATAACTACCTAAAGAAGTCGATTTTGAATATACGTTTTTTTTTGAAATGATCAGAGTTCAATATAGATTTTTCCACTTAAATTGATGGTGCGACTTGCAAGGTTCTTGTGAACAAAAACGACATCGCACAATGTAACGAACAGATCATCTCCCTCCCTTTTAAGGTAAAGTTCTTGATCATCGTTTTTCAATTCAAAAGGGTATCCACTTTCGTTGGTGAAATTAAAAGAAATTTCCGCCTCAATGAGTGGGTTTTCAATACCGTCACCCACTGGCCAACCGTCACGGAGTTGATAAGAACTGGAATAATCCGGTATTGGAAGATCAAACAACATTTCACATCTGGCGCCGGGAAAAATGACGGAAATCTCAAAAGAAGTAGAATCCCACTCTTGTTCATAGTACGGGTTGGCTGAACCAGCAGTCGTATTGTCGTAGTATGCGTCATAAACTTCCATATAGTTGTTGGGTATACTGTCGAAACAAGGCGATGGTTTAGGTAGAATAATAACTTCGTGAGATGTATAGGCTTCTTCACCATTGCATTTATCGTAGCCAGAGTTAACACTGAATGAATAAGTACCTTCATGGCGTTTGTCGGCTTGCTCCACCTTTACTGGCTCAGGCTCATCCATATCCTCAGTATTGCCAGATGAATAGTACCAACCCGTCGAAGGTGGGTAATACCAGTAATAGGTGGTATTGACATCAGGTTCTTCGTAATATCCCACAGGAGATAAGGTAAAAGGATCCCCTTCAACTACACTGTATGGTCCGTCAATATCAATATTTTCACT
Organism: uncultured Flavobacteriales bacterium; assembly: GCA_913056215.1. GTDB lineage: Bacteria > Bacteroidota > Bacteroidia > Flavobacteriales_D > Crocinitomicaceae > Brumimicrobium. Next base: position 35,683 of record CAJXMN010000019.1, read on the forward strand.
GCATTTGTTCTTTTGCTTCTTCAAATCTTTCAGACAAGAGCTGTGGAGCATTGTTAATAACAACGGTACAGTGATAAACAAAACCAAGTATTTTATACGTATCATGATATTAGTTTCTATTTAGTTAGAATTTCGTGAGGTTCTTGAGGAGTGAACTCGCTCCAATTCGGAAGGTCGATGGATGGATGAAGTCGTTGCCCAGGATGTCTTGAACGGATTGAATATATTTTTCCGCTTGTTCTTTTGTTCTGACACCCCCACTGATTTTTAGACCGACAGTTTTCCCTTCTTTTTCCTGATGTTCTTTTATCACCTGAGCCATGATTTTAGCAGCATCTAATGTGGCACCCGGAAATTCTTTTCCCGTCGAAGTTTTGATAAAATCAGCACCAGCTTCGACGGCGATTGATGCAGCCCGGCGAATGCGATCTTCAAGCTCGAGATATCCCGTTTCTAGAATTACCTTTAATTGTTGGTGTTCCATGAGCCCTTTAATAGCTCTTATTTCATCTGCAACTTGTTGGTTATCGTTCATATCAAAAGCGCCCAGGTTCATGACGATATCAATTTCGTCAACTCCTGCTTGAAGTGCAAGTTCACATTCGTTGATGCGCGTAGATAAAAAACCCTGTGAAGCTGGGAAATGAGCTCCAACCACGGCAGTTTTTATAGGTACTTCTTTCAACTGGTCGACAGCTTGTTGCCCAAAATTAGGGTATAGACAAACGGCAGCGACTTTAAAACCACGTTGGTAGTATTCGATTGCCAATGCTAAAAATTGTTCAATGCGCTCGGGAGAATCAAATGCATTTAAACTCGTAAGATCGACGAGATTACTTATATTTTCGGGAGTTCTCATGCTTTTTTAGACTTCAAGATAGTATAATATTTAATACAAAAAAAGCCCATCCGAAGACAGGCTTAATAGTTCGTTCAAAATGAGTTATTGTAATTTAAAGTTGATCGGAATACGACAATAAGCACGAACGGGTTCCCCTTGCTGTTCTGCAGGTTGCCATTTGGGCATCTCTCGAACTACGCGCTTGGCTTCTCGGTCAATTTCCTTGGAAACCCCTCGCAGGATTTCAACATCTTGGATACTGCCATCTTTGTTGACAACGAATTTGACATATACCTTACCTTGATCTCCTAATTCCATTGCAATTTCCGGGTATTGAATGTTCTCAGTAAGAAAACGCTTCATGGCCGCCTGACCACCGGGGAATCCAGCTTCTTTATCGGGGTAGTCAACAATAGGTGCTTCAGGTTCAGGCTCTGGTTCTTCTTCGATGTCAATCTCGGGAGTTTCCACCACAATTTCCTCATCTTCGTCGACGTTTTCGACCTCTTGGATTTCTTCCTGGGGCGGAGGTTGCACTTCGGGTTCGGGAACTTCTTGTACTACAGGCTCCTCTTTAGGCTCTTCAATTTCCACTACTTCTTCAGGAATCTCGTCTTTTTGACGTTTTTCTCTTCCCGAGTTATCAACCACAACGGGCGATCCAAATTCAAAAGACAGCGTAATCAAACTACCGACGATAAAAAAACCTAAAAATATCAAAGGCAACTTAATGCGTTCATTATCAACTTGGGGATTTTTTTTATACTCCATAACCTTTTTATCTTAATTCACTACAAATATCATTCCTTATTTGTAAGATGCTTTATATATCAATTTAAAAAGAACAATTCCAAAAATACAACCAATTCCATTAGCAATCAAGTCAAACGCCTCAAAATGTCTGCTCGCAATATACAATTCCTGAAGCAATTCGATGATTGCTCCGAACAAAATTCCGCCAAAAACAGCATATCTGAACGCGTATCGTCGCAGGCTTTTGGATTTATTCTGGCGCTTGAGTCCTGTTGTCCAGAATAACGCCAGTAAAGCATACATACCAATGTGAACCATTTTGTCGAATCCTTCAAAAGGGGCCTGAGCCAATGAAAAATTACTGGAAGGCGCAA
>CAJXMN010000020.1 GCA_913056215.1 uncultured Flavobacteriales bacterium
TTATTCAGTCCGACAAAAACTATACTGAAGATGATTTTACTATAATCATTGAAGATCTGGGGCTCCATCTTTCATCATTTCAAAAGACCGATAAAGTCATTTCTCCTTCCGCGACCCCTGCTTACACCAAAAAATGTTGTGAAATACAGTTAATTATGCAAGACAGCTATGAAGATGGTTGGAACGGAGGATATCTAACCGTAACGATTGATGGCACATCTCAGGATTACAGCGCCAGTGGAAGTGGTACTCTGGAATACCTTTCTTATTGTGACACCAATGCTATCACTATCGAATATACAGCGGGGAGTTATGAAAGCGAAAACACTTACGAATTTGAGTTCCCCGACGGATCAACGTTTTCCGATGGTCCCAGCCCCGCCACAGGTACTGTTTTTAGTGGGTCTTTCATGTGTGGTAATGCGACATCTCAGGACTGTGAAGGAGCAGAGATGGTATGTAGCAACGAATCGTTTCAGGGAAACTCGAGTGGTTCTGGAAATTATTATGATTTAAAGTCATCTAATGACGGTTGTCTCGGGGGCGAAAACCAATCGTCTTGGTACTACATTTATATTGATACTGGAGGAACGCTATCCATGGAAATTGCACCAGACAATGGAACAGACGATTATGATTTTGCAATTTGGGGTCCCTATGATGAAACAACAGCGCAAAACAACTGTCCTCCAGTAGAAGATCCTGTTCGCTGCAACTGGGTGCTTTTTCCAAAATCGGGAAGTTGTGGAACGAACACCAATCCTACAGGGTTAGCACTCGATGCGTCTCTTCCAACGTCAAATGACGATTGCACGAACAATCCTTACGTACGACATTTAGACACCCAAGACGACGAGGTGTACATTCTGGTCATTGATAATTATTCATCCAGTTCTGAACCCTTCGATCTCACATGGGGCGGTACTGCGATGATGGGCTGTAAATCAATTGTTCTTCCCGTAGAGCTGATCTCTTTCGAAGCAAAGAACTACAATTCTTCCAACCGCATCCACTGGTCAACAGCCAGTGAAAATAACAACGATTATTTCACACTGGAATATTCATCAGACGCGGATCACTGGGAGGAATTAGCACAAATCGATGGCGCGGGGACATCTTCTTCTACACGCACCTATAGTTTTGAACATCGCGATTTTACACCCGGAGTCAATTACTATCGACTCATGCAGTTCGATTACGATGGAACCAAAAAAACATTCAATGCTATTTCCATTGACAACAAGAACCAAAGCACAATAGTCAAGCGCGTGAATACTATGGGGCAAGTTGTGGATAAAAACTTCAAAGGGCTGGTCATACTGTATTATGATGATGGTTCCATAGTAAAAACCGTTCAGTAATCGGAGAAACAGGGTTGCAGTGGTATGATTTACTGAATATTCATCACGTGGTGACCAACTAATGCATGTCATTCATATCCATCATTTTCTGTATTCCTTCCAATTCTTCCGCTATTTTTTTTAGCTGTTTGTTGCAAAACGGACACTATTGACCACGATGAAAAACAACTACGATGAATCCTTTTTGTATTTCATTATTTAATTGAAACGCTTCCCCGTGCAGGTCTATTGCTGAAAAATCAGGTACTTCGTCGCCTACTTTTAATCCTTTTGCCATATATACAGTTTTGTCATTGGTCGGTTTAAATTGAGATGCTTACACATTACCTCTAATGCATTTGTCAAGTGCTGTTTTCACCATTATTTTTAGGAACCATTAAGGCATGAAGAGACATTAAGGGGGGTTCTTAATGAGTCTTAACTTCTTAATGGTTACTTTTCTTTCAGTCAGGTAATTGTGAAAAGAATTCATTTACAAAAGGTTTTTTAGATTTGGTAATATTATCAGAATAAAAATTTATGAGTAACCCTTGAGGTTTTTTCAATATCTTCATATACGTTAATAATTGAGCTTCATGAACGGGAAGAATGGTTTCTACAGCTTTCAATTCTACTACAATAGTCTCATTTACTAATAAATCAACTCTTAAATTAACGTCCATTTCTAATAAGTCATAAATGACTGGAACGACCATTTGTTGTTTAACTTCAAATCCATTTTTAATAAGTTCGTATTTTAAACACTGCTCATAGACACTTTCTAATAACCCCGGACCAAGTTCTTTGTGAACTTTAATGGCACAGCCAACAATCTCATAGGATAACTGAGTAACTTCTTTTTTCGTCAAAACATTATTTTTAAATCATTAGTAACATATAAAAAGATAAGTATTATATCTTAATGATTCTTAACTTCTTAATGGTTATTATTTTCACCATTTTAATTTGAACCATTAAGGCATTAAGAGTATTAAGGGGTTTGTCTTAATGATTCTAAGCTTTTTCATGTTTTTACCTTTCACCATTCTTTTTAGGAACCTTAAGGCATGAAGAGACATTAAGGGGTAGCTCAATAGGCATCTAATTCGTAATGTGGGCTGCTTTTTTACGATTCATTCTTTGACTTTTTGTAAGCAAATGAAATCCAAGTCGTCTACTCTATCGTAATTATAACAACGCCAATACTGTTTGAAACGAATTTCTAAGATAGCATTACTTGTTTTTGTGCGCGAAGCGCGTCAGGAAGCTCGGTTAAAACCTATCTTTAGCGGTGACGATTCCAGAAATGAGCAGTTGTTCACCTTTCTCAACAAACGAATCATCAATGAGGCCAAAGCCAGTTCCTTTGAATATTTTGTAATCAGCACCAAAGATCAGGTTGGTCAGGATTTTGCCGATCGATTCAAAAATGCTTTCAAATCTATTTTTGAACTGGGGTACGATGCGGTCATCAGTGTGGGTAACGATGTTCCTCAAGTCAATAGAAAAACGATCGCTTCTGTACACGATGCATTTGCAGAACACGATGTAGTCATTGGTAAAACAACTAGTAATGGAGCATATACCCTGGGATTAACCAAATATGCCTTTTCTAAATGCGACTTTGACGCCGTCGACTGGAGTTCAAAAAATGTCGTTCGTTCAATAGAAGACCGTGCTGAAGTTCAAGGAAGTACTTACCGACAACTTGATGAAATCTATTATGAGATCAACTCTCACGATGACCTAACCGTTTTTATTGAATGTGTCGCTCATTGCCAGTTCACGTTTCATGGAGTGCTTTTCTTAATTGGTCTGTATTACAATAAACACCAACAAATTGATCATCAGAAACGAATTCAATCATTTTTTCATTCTACTTCATTTGAAATTAGAGGATCGCCCTGTTTGTTTTTAACATAAAGCAAATAAATCAAGGTTTTACTCTAAATTATGAAAAATGAAAATAGCTATTACGGCCCTATTTTGTGCGGTCGCGATGATTACGTTGTCTCAAAAGACAATTGAAGGAAAGGTGATGGATCAAAAAGAACAGCCCATTCCTTTCGCAAAAGTTAAAATTATTGGAAAAAATCAAGGTACCACAACAAAAGAAGATGGTGGTTTCGAATTGAAGGTCAACTCGAACGATTCCCTGCGGTTTTCAGCAGCGGGTTTTGAATCCAAAACGATCCCCGTATCGGGAGAAACAGAATGGACAATTACTCTACCGTCGTCCATCAATGAATTGGACGAAGTAGTTGTTACAGCGCTCGGTCTCAAAAGGAACAAAAGAGATTTGGGATATGCTGTTCAAACGCTCGAGGGAAAGGAGATCACAGAGGTGCGACATCCGAACCTCGTTAATTCCCTAGCAGGAAGAGTAGCTGGTGTGCAAACGACCAATGGCTCCTCAGGAGTTGGCTCTTCTTCGCGTGTCATCATTCGTGGAGAAACATCGCTATCTGGAAACAATCAACCCTTGTTTGTTGTAGACGGAGTTCCTGTCAGTAATGAATTCATTGCCAACGATACGGAAAATCTCGAATCAGGATTCCATGAGGTCGATTACGGAAATGGTATGGGTGATTTCAGTTCCGATGATATCCAATCTATATCTGTTTTGAAAGGACCCAGTGCAGCAGCATTATACGGGTCTCGAGCTGCTGGAGGTGTGATCGTGATTGAAACGAAAGAAGGTCAGCGAACGGACGGTGTTGGAATCAGTGTAAACTCCAGTGTTACCATGGAACAGATTGCTTTCCTGCCCGAATTTCAAAATGTGTATGGACAAGGATCCGGCGGACAATTCGCTTATGAAGATGGACTGGGCGGTGGTACTAACGACGGAGGACTGGTCAGTTTTGGCCCCCAAATGAACGGTCAGTTGATTACTCAATATGACGGACCTTCTTTTGATCAAGATGGTAACCCCGTTCGCGGTGGCGACGTCATAGCGCGACAGGGAAATCCGATTACGCCGACGCCTTGGACAGCAAATCCGGATAATGTTCGCAACTTTTTTGAAACGGGAGTTACAAGTCAGCACAACATTGCTTTTTCTGGTGCCAATGATGATGGAAGTTTCAGATTATCTTACACGCGAATGGACCACGAAGGAACAATTCCGAACACAGATTATCGAAGAAATAACTTGTCTTTCACTGGTACGTATGATTTATCAGAACGATTATCTATTCGGGCATTTGGAACATTCATTAACTCCAACTCAGATCACCGGCCCGGATTGGGGTATGGAAGTGAAAATGTGATGTATTCATTCTTATGGATGGGGCGACAGGTAAATCTGGATGCTGCAGAAAATTATTGGCAGGCAGGACGTGAAGGATTTCAACAGTTCAATTACAACACGCAATGGCTCGACAACCCGTTCTTCAATGTTTTTGAAAACAGAAACGGTTTCAATAAGAATCGACTCCTTGGAAATGCCGTATTGAGCTACAAGATCTCCGAAAACTGGAAACTTCGGTTTCGTTCTGGTGTAGATACATACACAGATTTGCGTACTTCGAGAAGAGCATTCAGTACGCAACGGTTTCCGAACGGAGCATATCGGGAAGACGATGTGGCTTTTACGGAGATCAACACGGATCTTCTGCTATCCTATGACAAAAAAATCAGCGAAAAATGGAATTTCAATGCAGCGCTGGGGGCAAACAATTTTACGCAAGAGACACGCTACAAAAGTTTAACAGCAGGTCAACTCTCTGTTCCTGGAATTTACAATTTTGAAAATTCAAAAGTAGCCCTTGAAGCTTCTCAGTATAATTCACAGCGACAGATCAATTCAGTCTACGGACTTTCAGGAATTAATTTTGATCGATTCCTGTTTTTAGATGTTACCTTGAGAAATGACTGGTCGACAACGCTTCCGGTAGAGAACAATTCATTTGCCTATTACTCAGTAAATGGGGCAATCGTTTTTAGTGAAAAACTCAATCTTCCCGAGTGGTTCAATTATGGAAAATTGCGATTAAACAGTTCCAGTGTTGGAGCCGATACTGATCCTTTCCAGTTGCGAAACACGTATCAATTCAATCAGAATTATGGCAGTTATCCCTTGTTGACGAATAGCAGTAAATTGTTGAATCAGAATTTGCGTCCGGAACGGATCAACGGTTTGGAAACTGGTTTAGAAATGTACTTCTTTCAGGAGCGTTTAGGACTAGATGTGACCGTTTATCAAAATACGGCAAAAAATCAGATTATTTCGCTACCGACGTCATCAGCGAGTGGCTATTCAAGTCAGATTGTGAATGGCGGAGTTATCCAAAGTCGCGGTATCGAAATCATGCTCACCGGAGATGTGATTCGCGGTGAAGACTTCAAGTGGACAGCTTTTGCCAACTTTAGTAAAGGGGCAAGTTATGTACAGGAATTACCCGAAGGTATTGATCAATATACTACGGGTTTTGCGCGCTTATACACCACTGCTGAAAACACGATCTTTTACATTGCCAACGCTCAAAAAGGCGGTCGTGTAGGAGATATGTACGGAACAGGTTTTCAGGAAACGGAAGACGGTCGTATTATTTATGGGGACAATGGTTTGCCGCTGAGAGATAATGAACTGCGTTATCTCGGAAACTACAATCCTGACTTCATTCTTGGATTGGGTAATACGTTTGAGTATAAAGGATTTGAGCTCAATATTTTACTCGACTGGAGACAAGGAGGCGTTGTCGTTTCGCGAACACGAGCTGTTGGTTCTACCTCTGGGGTATTGTCTGAAACGCTTGAAGGTCGGGAAGATGGAATTGTCGGAGACGGCGTTGTAAATGTCGGAACCGAAGAAAACCCCGTTTATGAAGAGAATACAACTTCGGTTTCAGCTGCGGAGTATTACAATCAATTCTACAATCGCGCCAATGAAGAAAGTTCTACTTATGATGCTTCCTACGTTAAGATTCGGCAGATCGGACTAACGTATACTTTCCCGGATAAGTGGACTAAAAAAATGGGAGTTCAGGATTTCAAGATCGGCTTTATTGCCCGCAATCTATTTACGTGGACAGAAAATCCACATTTCGATCCTGAATTGAGTGCGATGCAAGGTACTTCACAGGTATTTGGTGTAGAAGACCTTTCCTATCCATCAACGAGAAGTTTTGGAATGAATATTCAATTTAATTTTTAGAATCATGAGAAATTTAATAATAATAGTACTCGTAGCAAGCGCTTTGTTCAGTTGTAAAAAATTCGATAAAGCCAATATCAATCAAAACGCTCCGGAGGAGGTGAATCCGCAATTTTTATTGTCGAATGTTCTCGCCGAAGGAGCAGACAATCAAGCATACTGGGGATGGCACGCAGGAAATCTATTGTCTCAACATGCGGCAAACCTGGAATTTTTACCTGTAGACCGTTATAACCTGGGGTCAAACGAAGGACTTTGGACAGAGACCTATCGGTTGATGAAGGATCTGCAAGATGTAAAAAACAGCGAAGAGGGAAATAGAGCTTACGATGCAGTAGCCGATATTCTCACGGCACATCAGGCGAGTTTGGTTACCGATTTGTGGACAAATGTTCCCTTTTATGAGTCCCTGGAAGCAGAAGAGGGGAATTTCACTCCCATTTTTGATGAACAAGAAGCAATTTATACGGGAGAAGGTGGAATCCTCGATCTTTTAAGCGCTGCCGTAGAAACGCTCGAAAACACACAAGAGACTATCGAGGGCGATTTGATGTATCAGGGAAATCTGAATAAGTGGATTAAATTTGCCAATAGCTTGCGCGTTCGATATTTGGTACGGATCAGTGATCAAGTGAACGTTTCAACGGAATTGCAACAGATCATCGACGATGGGAATATTTTCCAGGATGTAAATGATGAAGCTGTGGTACCTTATTTATCGGCATCTCCCAATCAATGGGTGATTTTCACTGAAAGAGAAGGTCGATACGTAGACGTTCGTATGAGTAAAACAGCAGAAGACATTTTAACTCCACTCAATGATCCGCGCATGGAACATTATTACAAACCAACAGCAAATTCCTCTGGTGGAACTGAAGTTTACCTCGGGATACCCAACGGACTGAGTCGCGAAAGTCAGAACAGCTACGATTTGGGTGATGTTTCATTGATGGGGTCGTATTTACGAGATGAGCCCGATGGAGTGAAAGCCGCTTTCATGACTTACGCAGAGCTGCAGTTCTGTTTAGCAGAAGCAGCACAAAAAGGGCTCATTTCAGGAAATGTATCCACTTATTATGAAGCGGGAATTCAAGGTTCTTTTGATCATTTGGGATTGACGCTCCCTGCGGGGTATTTATCTCAGCCAAATGTTATATTAGACGGATCAAATGATTTGGAACGGATCGTGACACAAAAATGGATTGCCTCATTTATGAATGGATACGAAGCCTGGTTTGATTTTAGGAGAACGGGATATCCCGATCTGCCCCTACCCCAGGACAACTTAAACAATGATGTTTTCCCCGTGCGTTATGCATATCCTTCCACAGAACAAGCAGTAAACGGATCGAATTATTCTGACGCCGTAAATGCCATAGGAGGAGATGACTACAACAGCCCGGGTTGGTGGGAAAATTAGTGGAAAATATCACATTTTGGCAATGGGTGCTCGTCATTGGGACGAGTGCCCTGCTTATTATACTGTCTCCATTGGCGAAAACGGCGGGTCAATTCTTTACTGCCAAACGCAAAGGAAGAACACCCAATTTTTGGATGCTCAGTGGAAGTCTGATTATCTCCTGGGTCTTTGCCAAGTCAATCGCCAATGCATCCGAACTTGGGTTTGAGTATGGAATTACGGGTGGACTGGCTTATACCTCGTACTATGCATCATTTCTCGTTGCGGGTGTGATTATCTACCGCATGCGAGTGGTCGGTGGAGTAAAGAGTATTCATACCTTCCTTGGTGACAAGTTTGGTCAACGCGCCTTACAATTATTCTCAATCGTAATCGCGATTCGATTGTTCAACGAAGTGTGGTCAAATACGATGGTTATTGGATCCTATTTTGGAGACCATGGAACAGGTAGCTATTATAGTGCCATATTGATATTTACTGCACTTACACTGGTCTATTCACTAAAAGGCGGATTGAGTAGCTCAATTTTCTCAGACATTATACAAATGGCACTATTTGGTATACTTCTGGTAGCAATTTTGTGGTTATTCAACGACCAGCAAGAGCAAAAAATAGAAGCCGTAATGCAGCAGGGTCGTTTCTCATTTGATAGTGGTTTGAATTTGATCATTGTCGGCCTAATTCATAGTTTTTCTTACCCATTTCACGATCCGGTAATGACCGATCGAGGGTTCATTAGTTCACCCAGAACAACTTTGTGGAGTTTTATCGTAGCTGGAATCATTGGTGGAGCTTTGATCTTTTTATTCAGTCTGGTGGGTGTGTTCGGAAAATTAAATGGTGCACCGTCCAGTGAATTATCGAAGTTTGGAGAACTCTTTGGTCCAATTATGTTGTTATTGATCAATTTTATCATGATTGTTTCAGCCGCATCAACTTTAGATTCTTCATTTTCTTCAGCATCCAAACTATTGGCTGTTGACCTCAAAAGAGGAGCCACGTTAAAAGTAGGACGATGGTCTATGATTGTATTTGCCGTTGCAGGTACGATTCCATTATTTTTCAATCCAGCCATCTTATCTGCAACCACAATTAGCGGAGTCATGGTGATTGGATTAACACCTGTTTTCTTGTTTTGGAAACAAAAAGCACCCAGGTTGAGTTATTTCTTGAGTGTATTTGTAGGCATTAGCTTTGGAATATTACTTGCATTGGATGCTATTCCTAAGCCTCTGTTGCTCTTTAAAGGGCCTTACAGTGATTTACTCTCGACAACCTTAGTGGCGCTCGTACTCGTATTTATTGTATATTTTATTCCAGTCGGCTATCAAAAATGGAAATATGGAAAATAACAAGTATTTATTCTTAGGAGGAACGTACAGTAATTTGCACGCGCTTCAGCAAATCAAAGTGGAAGCAGAACAAATGGGAATTACTCCCGATCGCATCTTTCATACTGGAGACGTGGTTGGATATTGCGCTTTTCCAGAGGAAACAATCAATTTAGTCAGGTCCTGGGGAATTAACGTTATCGCTGGAAATGTTGAAGTGCAGCTCAGAGAAGGAGCATCCGATTGTGGCTGTAATTTTGAAGAAGGATCGCGCTGTGCGGATTTCTCGACATTGTGGTATCCCTATGCGCAAACGCAGGTGAGTCAGAAAAACATAGATTGGATGCACGCGCTGCCAACACATCAAATTGCTGATATTGCTGGTAAAAAATGGGGATTTATTCACGGAGGCCTGGATGATATTTCGCAGTTTTTTTTTGCTTCAACACCCTGGCGAGAAAAACGACAAATTTTCGATCGATTGCATGCCGAAGTTATCGTTGCTGGTCACTGCGGACTTCCCTTTATTGAACAAAAAGAAGCAAAAACCTGGATCAACCCCGGTGTGTTAGGAATGCCCGCAAATGATGGTACACAGCGCGTTTGGTATGGTGTATTTGATGCAGATACGGACTTATTTGAACTCAAATCTCTGAATTACGATGCGAAGTCAGCCAGTGAAGCTATGTATCATCAACAACTTCCAGAACAATATGCTAAAACGCTCGTCACGGGTTTGTGGGACAATTGCGAGATCCTGCCAGCTGAGGAAACCGCACAGCAAAATAGCGCATTAGAAGAAAAGCGGGTTTTGATTTAATTGAATCGATATTTGGACAGCTTTACCGTTGCCTCCATTTTAAATCCAAACATTTATTCCAGAACCGGAGTCCTTTCGGAAAAGTTTGTCACTTGATAGTTAACAAAGGAACTTTTTTATTTGAAAAAAGGTGAGATTGTTTCAAGGCTATTGCTGTTATTTCTAATTATACTTTATGTTAACTCAAAATTTATGTTATGTAATTTCAAAATATTATTCATGTTAATTCAAAATAATAGCCTAATTTTGCCTAAAACAGGTGTTCTATGACGGTAGAAAGAAGCATAAAGTTTAAAATAGAAAAGTTTAAAAATAAGTATCCGATATTGGCGATTACTGGACCGCGACAATCAGGCAAAACAACATTGTTAAAAGAACTTTTCCCACAATATACTTATATAAGTTTGGAGAATCCTGATAACTTTGATTTTGCCTCTTCAGACCCAAGAGCCTTTTTAGAAATGTACAATGACCAGGTTATTCTGGATGAAGTACAAAAAACACCTGAATTATTTTCTTACTTGCAATCTATCGTTGATGAATCCGGGAAAATGGGGCAGTACATTTTGTCAGGATCTCAGAATTTTCTTTTGATGAAAAGCATTACACAAAGTCTTGCAGGTAGGGTCATTTTGTTCAAATTACTTCCTTTCGATTTTAGTGAATTACAATCTGCCGGCTGGCTTCCTGAGACTTATGAAGACTTATGTTTGAAAGGAAGCTACCCATCCATATATGATAGAAATATTCCAAATGATGTTTTCTATAATAACTATATACAAACTTATGTGGAACGCGATGTTTCTGAAATACTGAATATCCATGACTTAGCACAATTCAGAAAGTTCTTAATGCTTTGTGCAACTCGAGCTGGACAATTATTAAACTTAAGTGTACTTGCAAAAAAAGCGGGGATCACACAGCCTACGGCAAAATCATGGCTATCGGTTTTAGAGAGTAGTTATATCACATTTCTTTTGCAACCCTATTATGAAAATTTCAGCAAAAGAATAGTAAAAACGCCAAAACTTTATTTTTACGATACGGGGTTGTTAACGCATTTGTTGAAAATAAAAAATAGCGATCAACTCGCAAAACACCAGCTCAAAGGTGCGTTATTTGAAAACCTTATCATCTCTGAAAAATTTAAACAAAACCACCATCATTACTTAATGGAAGATTACTGGTTTTGGAGAGATAGTAATCATAAAGAAATCGATTTAATCGTTGAGCAAGCGGACAAATTTGACATTTACGAAATAAAATCGACCACCACGATTACCCAAAAACTATTTGAGAATTTAAATTATTTTTCAGCGGTGGCTTCAAGAACTGTAAAAAATAAGTTCTTGATTTATGGAGGACATCAAAATCAAAAAAGAAGCAGCGCAGAAGTTTTATCTTGGAAAGATTGTTAGTTATTAAGGCTGGTCATTCAATAGGATCGAACAATTTTGATTGAATCACTCAAGATCCTCAAATTCACAAATAGAAGTTGTATAGATTGCCAAGTTGAAACGATCCAGCAATGAAAAAGACAATTTCGAAATTCACTTCATCAGCATCAAAATAATTCAACATTTCTGTTCCTTCTTCATTAGGTATTGTTCCCTGATGCACGGATATTATATGGATCAAACTATTTTATAAAATAGTATTTATCAATAATGAATAGATATGTTTATCGTAAATGAACACTCTTTAAAACTTAATTGAATTTTTCAGTTTTAAATATTACGGCAAATTGTCAATGATCTGCGCTACGGAAGCACGCTCTTTATAATCCCGATCGAAATGTTTCCACACCACTTCGCCTTCCTGATTAATGATAAATGTAGCCGGAACGGGCAATCGCTGTGAATTGTCGGAATGTGCCTCTTCAAGATTGGCATCTAATCGCTCATTGTACAACTTAATCGTTTTGTCATCGGGACGAAAAAGAACATCAAACTGTTTTGATATTTTATAATCTTCATCGTATAGTAAAGTGAACGATGCACCGGTTTTTTCTTGTGTTTTCTTTAAATTTTCTTGTTTTTCGGGGGAAACAGCGACCACTTGAATGCCTTTTTCCTCGAGGTAAGACAAACTATCCTGCAAATTACTCAAATGTCGACTACAAATCGGACACCATTGACCGCGATAAAAAATAACAACAACCGCTTTTTCCGTCAGTGCATTTTTTAAGCTGAAGGTCTTTCCATTCTGATCCACTGCATTAAAATCAGGAACTGTTGTTCGAACCGATATACCCCTCGCCTCTTCTACTGTTTTATATTCATCTTGCGAACAAGCGTTTAAACTTGTCACCAATAGTAACAGTAAGGAGATCAATACACTATTTTTCATCATCTATAATTTAAAAATATAGTGAACTCATTTTAAAAAATTGAATCATTGAGCGCACTTTACACAATACCGACTCTCGGGTCGAATAAAAATGCGTTTGATGGGGATTGCCTGTCCACAGCCAGCACATTTGCCAAAATTTTCCTCGTCGAGGTGTTCTTTCACGTAATTCAGTCCTTTCAAACGCTGTTCCGCTTTTCTCAAGGCAGCTTCCAATACACTGCGGTTGTTAATAGCATCCATGCGCGAGACGCGACCAATTGCATTGTCTGGTGCTTCAGGTTTGGTGAGCTCCTTATATTCGACAATGTTTTCAGTCGTTTTCTCAATTTCCCGATCAATGACTTTGCGCAGCTTTTGTTTATCCATTTCTCATGTGTTTGGAATGGTACAAAATATCATTTTTTATTCGGTTTTGGTGAAGAATGATATTGAGACAATCTAATTTACTGACAATTAATGTCTTTAGCAAGCGTGCTTCAATTTTACCAATATGATAGTTTAATAATTCTGTCTCTCCTTCGTTTTAACCGCCCAGGAACGCCATTCTGCAAAGTTCGCAGAAATCGTTTTTAGCGAACTTAGCGTCTACTCTGCACCCATTGCTGTTCTAAGCATAGCAAAACGCAAAGAAACAAGACCAAGTTCATTTAAATGCACTCTTACGTCTCAGGAAATAATCAACAAACTTCACCGAATTCCCCTCACCACATTTCATGCGCACATAGATAATCCCGGCTGAGACGAAGGTTAAAATACCAATAAAGACAATCGAAGCAATTGTACCAAATGAATCGGCGATAATCCCAGTTAAAATTGCACCTACAGCATATCCCAGATCTCTCCACAAACGAAAGATACCAATACTTTTTGCACGGTCTTGCGGGTGGGTGTTTTCCGCTACAGTCGCCAAGAATGTAGGATAAACCATCGCTGTACCCCAACCTAAAATACCTGCTAATATCACAAAGTGGGTCATGGATGTCGCCCAAATAAAGAAAATCAGCGCAACAGCTTGTAACAACATACCAGTAAATAACATGTCTTTTTTGCAAAACTTATCTGCCATCTTGCCTGTAAACAACTGACCTATACCCCAAACACCAGGGTAAACCGCTACAATAATCCCAATCTGATCGAGGTTAAAATTTCTACTCGCCAAAAGCATCGGAAAAATCCCCCAGGCCATACCATCATTCAAATTGTTAATCAACCCGGCTTGTGAAACCGATCCTAAGTTTTTGTTCTTCCAGGTGGTATCCCAAAAGATGTTTTTAAGTTTTGGAATCGTGTTGTTTGTTGCTTCAGCCGCCACATGCCCGCGCGTATCTTTAATGAAGAAAATACTCATCGCCAATCCTAAGATGACCAATCCAATTCCGAGGTAAAACGGGTACGGACGAATCCCATACTCACTAGCGATATACCCCGTGAGGAATGCAAATATTGCCACTGCTATATAACCCGCAAACTCATTCAGTCCCATAGCAAAACCACGCTGTTTTTCGCCCACCAAATCAATTTTCATCACTACAGTTGAGGACCAAGCCAAACCTTGATTAATACCGAGCAATACATTGGCTGCAATAATCCAATTCCAACTTGAAGCATACATCAAGATTAATGGAATGGGAATAGCAACCAACCAACCGACGACCAATAAGTTTTTTCGGCCAAATTTGTTGGCCAGAGCGCCAGTGTAGTAATTGGTGACAGCTTTAACAATTCCAAAAACGATAATAAAAGAAAGAATGGCTGTTTTAGCGGCAATGCCAAATTCACCTTCAGCTATTTGTGGTAAAATCGAACGTTCTAAGCCTACCATTCCACCCACAAAGGCGTTGACAATTACTAAAAGTGTAAATTGTTTCCAGTTTTCTTTTAATCCCAATTTAATTTGATCCATTGTTCTTATTTTTTACAAATATCGTGGGGTTTTGGACGGATTCCTTTAACATTTGATACATAGTAAAAATAGAAGATTGATTGAAAAAACTATGAATTTTTCGAGTATACTTGAAAATTAGTACGAATATTTGGATTAGATGAGTTTTTTCAGAATTTACGCACCAACTTTAGCCCAAATGCGACTCAAACTCACTTGTGTAATTCCCAAATAAGAAGCAATATGTTTTAGCGATACGCTTTTGTGTTGATAATAAATCCATGTATCGTTCTTCTGCAGAATGAATTTGCAGACTTTCCGTTTTACACTAATTTTTAGCGTTAATTCTCCTTCCTTTCCAAGGTGGATCATAAAAAGAGGAAACGATGAGAACAACTAAGAATAGCAGTGGATAAATAATTTGCATAAGGGGTATCAACCACCAATAACCATAGTCTTTGAACTGCTTTCGAAAGTGTATTAATACGAGCGCATCAGTAACCAATCGGATTCCAAAAATAATGAGTCCAGCGCCGTAATTGCTTTGTATAAGACTTAAGACGAACAAGACAAACGTACCTAAAAGGTAGCTGATTATTAATACACCAAGAAAAGATTCTCTCCAATCGAATACGGTCCGCGATTTGCGCAACCATCGCACCCGCTGATTCAAATAGTCCCTTACGCCTTTCGGTGCTGGCGTGTACACGATATCTTGGTTTTGAATACTATGAGCAATACCTGCATTATTTTTCTGAAAATTTCGAAGCAGAAAATAATCATCACCTGAAGCAATGTGCTGATGTACGTCAAATCCCCCTCCTTCAAAGTACGTTTCACGCTTCACCAACAAATTAGCCCCACTGGCTGAAAGCGTATAGAAGGGATTTACCCAGTAACTAAAAGCATTAAAAAACTGGTATTCAATAGCAGCCATTTTGCCAAGTATAGACTGACTTACCATCAAAACGGGGCGAATTTGCAAATCCACCTCGGAATTTACTGAAAGTGAATCAAAAAATGTGTTATTCATCCACACATCGGCGTCCATTGTCAAACAATAAGGAAAAGAAGCGAGCTGCATTGCTCTATGAACACCTTGTTTCTTACCCTTTAGAAAACGTGGTAAAGATTCTACCGTTACGTTGTTCTTTTCTTTCGACCATTCTTCGAGTATAGACAACGAATCGTCGGTGGAATGATCATTAACAAATATGATTTCAGCTGGATACACGACCTGTCGCTCTAAACATCTCAGTAAGCGCGGTAACGATTGAGCTTCATTCCGAAAAGGAATAATTACAGAACATTGATCTGCCCGGATCAAATTCGTTAACGAATCTGATTGTTTATGCGTTGCGAAAAAATACCATCTAAGAAGCACAAAAGGCATTAAAGTTAGTATAACGATGACCACAACCGCTTCAACCATTACTTTTGTTTTTGTTTTGCATAAAATAGTAGAATCCAATGAGTGTCGGAAGTACCACATTGATTCCCCAAAGTGTTAGGGACGCAAAAATGATTAATGCAGCGTTTGGTATCATAAAACCGAGTATCATTAACGCAGAAGTTTCACGTACAACGATTTTACCAAAGAAAATAGATGGAACAGCTGTGGTTACAAGATAGTGAACAAATATAGCATAACTGAGTTCATGTGTATAGCTAACTCCAAATGCAATCAAAATCAAAATAAATTGCAAAGCAAAAACGAGATAACGCACGGTACTCAATAACAGTAGTACAAAAGCTATTTTTCTCATTTTTTTACGAAAGTCAGCTAGAACGCGTTTCTTTTTGCGAAACCAACGCCATTTTTCAAATGGTAAAATAGGCACTAACAGGTAAATTAAAAGTGAAGTTCCTCCAATTACCCAGCCCAAATTTTGGATATATGGATCAATTCGTAATTGAAACAATACATGTCCTAAATAAAATCCGCCGATGATACCAAAGAAAAATGTAGCTAAAAACTGGGCCAAATTTCCGTACAACGTACCTAAAGACAGCATTAGACGCTTCTTACCAGCAAAAAATCCTATTCTTCCTATGAAATTGCCCAAACGATTTGGAGTTACAAACCCCGTTGCTATACCTGCCAATAATGAAGCCTTTATTTTTGAGAAAAGTGATGTCTGGTCAAAGCTTCGCACTATGACAAACCATTTAAAAAGTTCTAAACCCCAATTAAACACCACGAGAATAATAGCGTACAACAAATACGAATAGCTCAAGATTTCCAGGTTCTGAACAGCGCTCCACTCAATTTTCACCAATTGTCTGAACAGCAAATAAAGCGCAAGCAGGAATACACCTATTTTGAGTAACAAGCGCCAATTCTTTCTTATATTTATCTTTCGGTACATGGAATAGCAAGCAATTGAAAGTTGAAGATAAAATAATTCTCGGAATAGACCCTGGTACAACAATTATGGGCTATGGTTTAATACATATCAAAAAGAACAAAATGTACGTCATCACGTATGGGGTTTTACATTTGAGTAAATTGAAGAATCACGCCGACAAATTATTGAAGATATTTGAGCGCATGGATGAAGTCATTCGGGAATACAAACCAGACGAGATGGCTATCGAAGCACCTTTTTTTGGCAAAAACGTTCAATCGATGCTCAAGCTAGGCAGAGCACAGGGAGTATGTATTGGAGCTGCTCTCAACAAATCTGTCCCCTTTGAAGAATACACGCCAAGAAGAATTAAGCAGGCCATAACAGGGAAAGGTGGGGCGAGTAAGGAGCAAGTTGCAAAGATGTTACAAAGTCTTTTAAAGATGGAAGAGCTTCCAAAGCATCTCGATGCTACTGATGGCTTAGCTGCTGCGGTATGTCATTACTATTCAAAAGGACGGGGAGAACATAACAAGACAAAGGTGTCGAATTGGAAAGCCTATATCAATCAAAATCCAAAAAGGAATGTTTCCCCAAAAAACAAGAAAAATTAAACATCCCGAATTGATTGGGCGATCGCTTTCATTTGTTCATTACTTAAGGATAGTTTCTCCTTTGCAAAGTCCATATCAGTAACCCCATTTATAGGCATCAAATGGACGTGAGCATGTGGAACTTCAAGCCCAATCACTGAAACACCGATACGCTCGCAATCGAATACCTTATCCATTTTTTTAGCCACTTGTTTTGCAAAACGCATTAATTCGGAGAGCTGTTCATCGGTCAAATCAAAAATATAATCCGTTTCAATTTTAGGGACAACCAACACATGACCGCGCGTCACAGGTTCAATATCAAGAAAGGCATAGCAAGTATCATTTTCAGCTACTTTAAAACTCGGTATATCACCGTTAATTATCTTTGTAAAAATGGTACTCATTCTCTGGTGATTTCAAGAACTTCAAATTGAATTATACCATTAGGCGTTTCGATATCTGCAATATCTCCAACAGATTTACCTAATAAACCTTTGCCGATGGGCGAATCCACAGAAATCTTTTTGGCTTTAAGGTCAGCTTCATTCTCTGCTACAAGCATGTATCTCTGTTCAGCGTTCGTCTTTAAATTTTTGATACGAACAGTAGAAAGAATTAAAGCTCTTGATGCATCAATTTCCGAATCATCAATGACTCGTGCATTAGCAATTACATCCTTCAGTTTAGCAATCCGCATCTCAAGAATACCCTGAGCTTCTTTCGCAGCATCATATTCTGCATTCTCTGAAAGATCTCCTTTATCCCTTGCTTCACCGATCTGTTTTGAAATTTTTGGACGTTCAACCGCTTCCATTTCGTGTAATTCGTCTTTCAATTTCTTTAACCCTTCTTCTGTATAATAGTTTATTTTGGACATGATGAATCATTTATTAAAACAAAAAACAAGAGAGCCAAAAGACCCTCCTGTTTCAACAAATATAATATAAAAATTTCTTATTTCAGACTCAATGTGACACCGAACGTATGTATCAAACCAAAAGGACTTGAAGTACGTACAGCGTATTCAAAACCCATAGGGGTCTTCTTTTCCCCTAGTAAGGCATCTACTGAAAAACCAGCAGTTAAACCTGTCAAACTATTCGTAGAAGATTCTCTATCAAAAATATCTTTTTCACCTACGAATCCGGCACGTACATTTATCGCTGCTTTTTCGAGAGACATACCATAGTCTAAACCAACGTTAAATTGATCATTGGTATACGAATTAGCATGAAAAGCTGCAGCAGCAGTTAACTTACTGTCCTCACTAAATATGAAATCGTAAGAACCACCAATTCCTAATAATGAAGGCATCTCAAAAGAAGCAGGACGCTGCTGTAACGTTGCATTACCTCCAGTAGACTGATAAAATATCTCTTGACCTAAACCGTCACCCTCAAATTCCATTGGGGTACCCACATTTTTAAGTGTAATACCGAACTTAACGTGATCCTGTTCACCCGTTACATAGCGAACACCAGCATCAAATGCTACTCCTGTCGCTTTTAGGTTTGAGATGTTCTCATTCACAACCTTCATGTTAATACCTGCATAAATCGAATTAGAGAATTCTCGCGCATACGCCAAATTAATGATATTTTTTCGTGGACTAAACTCACCAATACCACCCTCAGGCAGATTAACAGTAGTACGTTGAATATCACCGAAACCAAAAGATTGAATACTCATAGCAATAACACTTTGATTTCCAACACGCTGGGCAATACCAGCAGAATTCAAAGAAATATCAGCATTACCCAACCAATTTGAATAATTAAACTTAATCTGTGTTCGATCAGTAAACGCTAATCCTGCCACGTTCATAAACTGGGCTTCTAATCCATTCGTAGAAGCGATACCAGCACTACCAAAAGCAGTGGAACGCGCCCATGGATTCACTAACAACTCAGCAGCTCCTGCGGAACCTATTCGATCTTCATTCCCGGCCAAAACAACCGTAGAGATTGTCAAGGCACCGGCTAGTAAAGATCCTTTAATTATTGACTTCATCATATCTAAAATTTCGTTTTAAAATCTTATTACTACAAGTTTTCTAAATCCGGTTGACGTAGACCACCGAAGAATTTCACAATGCGCTCGCCAACACCTTCAACATCAACATGAATCAGGTAAACTCCTCCAGAGACCGGGATATTATCTGAATTCTTAAGATCCCAATCGATAGATGTAATCGGACTATCCTTATCGTAGGAGCGGATTAATTTACCAGAAACATCGTAAATGCGTACCTTACATCGTTCTGGTAGGTTCGTGATTTTCACACGTGTATCCAATTTCGAACGCTCATATTGAGAGTATGCATAATAAGGGTTGGGAACAACGTTAATCAAATCAAGCGCATCTGCCAACGCTTCCGTATCACCTTTTTGTGTACCTTGATTATCCATGTTCCACTCGTAAGTTGGACGACCACCATTAACTCCAGTTTTTGTATACTCCTCATAATTCTTGTTGATACGCAATCTCAACCTTACATCTGTAGCGAGCAATTCAGAACCTGGGTTTAGCATTGGTTGCATCACCCATGATAAGTTTTTATATACATCACGAAATTCATTCGTTGCTTCTGCAGATAATTTTTCATGAATATAAGCACCACCATCATATTCAGGCATTCCTTCTCCATCTCTGGCGAATACATAAATTGTATGCTGACCACCAAGCAACGGACTACCCACTGAATTAAAGAATGCCGAAGTTGGATTCCATATCATATCTGCACCATTTTGCCCAGATAAGAACGAGTTCTCACAGTACGCCATATTTACACGACGTCCCGTTTCTACATCAATAGCATAGCCTGGGAACCACCCCATACCTGTAGGTGTATTACCATCAGGATTCGCTTGAGACGCGTTATATCCAGGATCGCCTGCTTGTCGACCATTCTTATCAATAGATGGACTCTGACGCAATAATCCCGCAACTCCGTCATTCACGGACAAATCAGGATCATCATTCAATTCAATAACGGGACATCTCGTCCACTTCGATTTGTCAGAAGTTACGACTATATCGACACTCGGATGGAAAACGGAAGATAGATCTGTTGATGCCAAAGAGCCAAATGCACTCTGCGCTAAAACAGGAGTTCCTGGTATCCCTATGGGATTGTACGAACAACCATTAAATCTTGCCAACTGACCAATCGTTACCGTACCACTAATAAGATTTGCAAATAATTTATCAGGGTCTTTACCCGTCAAATCAGGGTAACAACAAGGATCATTAATCCCTTCATTTGGTAAACAATCAGCTGGCTCTTCAGGGTTGAAATCACCAGATGTAATCCAGTTTTGCGGTGTATAACTATCCACATCTGGAAGACCAATCAACCATAATTTTGAGCTATCCTCAAAGTCAATCGTACTTTCTATAGGTTCAGCAATTCGATCTCTAAAAGCACAATTCGGATCACCATTAGCACAAGGGTATTCAACTTGTTCGATCGCAACTGATATACCCCATTCAGGTATCAACTGCTCATTCTTTGATCGAATCGTACGATCAGAACTAACAGACTCAAGCAATTCGCCACCTTTTTCATCATAACGATTCAGCGTCCAGCTAGCCGTATCAATCTCATCGTATTGATCAAATTCCAATCGGAAATAACCATCAACTAAATTTAAAGGATCGATAACCTGAATATCTATGGGTCCAGCATCCACTCTATAAGTTGGCGCATCTATCGATCCATTTTCAACGACAAAGTCTTCGGATGCTTCTGTTAGATCGAGTGCCCTGTTACCATTACCACGACCATCTAGTGTTGTGATTTCTGGAGATGAACCATAAGGTAAACCAGCCACTGCACCATCAAAACGAGGAGCAGGATTGTGGGGTATACCAGCAACAGGCTTTATTGCAGAACCATCAGCAGCCAATCTCGAACTAATATATGGAATTTTCTGTCCATCGATTAAATCAGCATCATTTGGATCATAAGGCTTAAATTCATTATGCGCATAAGCGATAGCTACATAATAATACGTTTTATGATTCACAAGTTTCGGTGGACCACTCGCAAAAGCATCCTCAGTTATTTGAAATGAATGTTGGATACCATTATTTTCTCCATCCACCTTCTCAACGGGAACTGAAAATCCAAGTGCTTCATCAAATTCAAAATTGATGATACGACTGATATCGTTTTCAATATCACATTGTGCCACCAATCGAGCTTTGTCAATGTCACCAATATCACCAACACCAGCTTCAGCATCACTCATTTGATAGATTTGATATCCTTCGAATCGATAAACCTTATCAATTGAAGAACCATCTACTGGATCAACGATATTAATATTATCCTCTTCAGCATACGATTCATCAACATTATTACCGATAGGATTATCAAGTAATAATACGAGTTCATTTTCAAGTTCCACAATTTCTAATACCGGTGCACTTGGTGGATCCAAGATTTCAAAACAATTGTCAAATAATGCCTGAGCTTTGGTATCATTTTGACGTAAAACTTCTACGGATGCGAATGAATTTCCTTCAAAAGCGCGTCCGTAAACAACACCAACAGTAAGGTTATTTATTGCACCCGGAGTTAAGGTAAATGGACCAGCAGACTGTAAGAAACGTCGGTCACCTCGGTCGTTCGAGTTACCACTACCATCAGTATCCGTTTCAGACCAATCCCAACCCATATCTTGTCCTTCAGTACCGAAGTTCAACGGATCAGTATTTCCAGGGTAACAATAAGCCGCCTCTACATTGGTTAGTCCTGTCGATCCTGTATAACCAGTACCGCCATAGTAAATAGGAGAGTTATCCTTCCAAAAACCAGTCATATAGTTATAGAAATCAGATGGCGATTCAGGGTCCAACGTCGCATTCGGGAACCCTAATCCCCCACGGTTAAAATAGTTAAACCTTCTCATTCCGAAACGTTCATTATCTACAATTCCATCAGAGTATCCGATACCGATACCATCATAAACAATTCCGTCTCCCGATAAAGCTTCATTCACTGTAGGTACCACAAGCTCCACACTACCGTCAGTTTGCGTTTCAAAACGTGGTCCTACATTATCTAAGTTATCTGCATCTTGATAAGGACCTTCAAAATAATCTACACCAACCGCTGGAGGATTATCCCCATATCCAGGTGAACCGTTTCCTCCCGGATCATTATTGGTTGCGTTATAAGCATAACCGAGACCTCTAGAAACGTCACAACCGACAAAATCGTCATCCGAGAAACCGACATCCGCATCGACATACTGTGTAAAGTACGTATCATACAAAGTCTGCGTACTTCTATTAATCATTTCATAGTTATAAAAAGTCATACGGTTCACTTCGTCATTTGTCGCAAAAGAGAATGCTTGCGCACGAATTTCCATACCGATAGGGTCTGCACCCGTCTCAGTGTGAATGTTCCCTTTATCGTTAAATACCCACCAGTTGGTTTTATCACCAAACAAAGTTACACGTCGATCAACACCACATTCAACATCATCGCGATCGAGTATATCATCAAACCAAGGTATATCTCCTTGGGAAGGATCGTAAACACCATCTCCAGAACCTCCCTGGCTCGGATAATCATAAAACGGCGCTAAATAAAAATCTTGACCTCGAGAAACATCTCCGTGAGCGGGCCAATTATTGATTCTATTGATAGCATCATTAGTTATTGTAAACTCTTCATCACAATTGGGATCCTTATTACATTCAAAGATTCGCGTAAATGCAACAACCTCAGCTTTAGATATCGTGAAGAAATCATCGTATTGATCACAAACATCAGGATCAATTGTTGCAGCACCAAAATCTCTGGTCGCATTGAAACCTACAGGCTGGCTAGGATCATAATTCCCTGAACCAACAGTTTGAGAAAGTGGTCCAGCCCAGAAATCATTACCTTCTCTAAATAATATCGCTGCCAATTTCAACTGACCATTAACATCGACACCTCCCATCCAGATAGAACCTGAATAGATGACGTGATTATTACCACCTATAGGCACCTCATAAGAAGCAGAATTATTCTGACGGTTTTGCCATAGAGAACCACCAACTTCAACGAGTGCACGAACATCATTGAATTCCATGAACAGTCGCTCATTAGATGGCGGACAATTCGCTTTCAGATATGCCTCTTGCTCAGCATTTAAATCTGGCTTACCAGACTCATTTGGAGTGGGCAACCTTCTAGCATTAACTTCAAAAACTGAAGCCAGAACTAAAATTGATATTATTACTAATCTCATAATTACGATAATTTACTAATTAAAAATCTAATTTTACACCTAAACGAATTGTTCTTGGACGACTAATGTTAAACGGATTCCTCATGAACATGCTATACAAATCACGGTACGACTGCTCATCCAATTGGTTTTGAATGGTAGTTTGCCATTGAGCAGCAGCAAGGAACCCATCATCATCAGGAACACCCGTCGCTCGGTACACATTGATTACGTTAAATTGATTGAAAAGGTTGGTCGCACGAACGTATACATTTAAGAACGCACGCTTTTTCTTTTCACCTTCTTTACCAAATTCCAGATTAAATGTACGATCAAGCTGTAAATCCAATCGGTATGTCCATGGCTTTCTCGAACCATTTAATCCACCAACAAGCTGTGGAGTACCACCTCCAGCTGCAGCAGGTGTTATGTTCTTCTGACGAGAATAAGGTTCACCTGAATTAATCAACGTAATCACATTTAGGCCTGTATTTTCAAGAATATTGACATCTTTTATAACGGGACCGTTGTAGTCTTTACCTTGTCCGTATCGGTAGTCAAATGTAATTGAGAACGCGTGACGCTGATCGTAAGAAAACGGATAAACTGTTCTCAAGTCAGGTTGGTTTGAATTCACAAAACTTAACGCGGAATTGGGGTCAGAACCAGTACCATTCGCAAACTGTAGCGTATAATTCGCAGTCATTCGTATATTACCAGTTCTACGTAAATCATATTCTACTGTCAAACCTTTAACCGTACCAAAATCGCGGTTCCCATAAGTTCTGTACGTTGAAGGATAAGCTTCGAAAACATTTCTTACCTGCACCATGTCACGCAATTCACGATAGAATGCATTAAACTTAAGCGATGAAGTTCGCGTCACTACCTGTTGGAATCCGAAAGAATAATCAATCGTTTTCTCCGGACGCAAATTCGCATTATTAATGATATTACTTCTATCCTCAACAAACTGATAATCCAATGGATCAAAGCGTAAACCAGAAGTTGGACGTTTTGTTAAGATATCATAGTTCGCAAAGAAACTCGCTTCATCTGAAATAGGGAAAGAGAATGCAATACGCGGCATGAAGTTAATAGCAACATCATAATCTTTAAACGCATCCGCAGAAGGAGTTTCTTGCTCTGGATTTAACAACCAAGGAGCAATACCTGCACTACCTGTTATCGTTGAAGGGTCTTGCGTTTCAATACCTTCAGCATTATACCAGGTTTCTCCATTTCTAAAGCCATTAATTTGAGTAGGATTATTGACATCATTGACATAAACAACGTAATCATCTCCAATACTTTCAGGAATATCTACCCAGTCATAAGTAATTGGATCATCCGCTTTTAATGATTGTGCTTCAGAAGCCGAACGCGCATTAAAGAATAAGTGCTGGTCTTTTAATACCGGCTGGTTGGCGTCAAATACATCCACACGCAATCCTACGTTAAAAATTATATCATCGAAGGAGAACTTGTCCATTATATATCCAGCCACGTACGTAGGTTGAAAAGCACCAATGAATCGACGGTAATTACCATTTTCATCCGTTTCATTAAAGTACGCATTAATATCAGTGTTACCTGAAACACGCTCACCTGTGTGATCATAACCATAATAAGAAACGAAATTCTGACCTTGGTTAAACAATTCATCAGGTGTAAACATATCCAAGGAGAAAATATTTGGATCATATGCATCGATATCAACAAATTCATTACCCGCAGGGTCCAAGCCAATTTCATTTCTAAAGTTGTAATCAAAGAAAGTCTGCTCATCATTTTCTACTGCTCCACCAAATTCTCCATCACCTTCGTTTGCTGCATACCCCGTATTTAAACGATCGTAGGTTACACGTGGATAAGTACCGTAAAAGTCGTAAGAAGCATCATTTTTGTCTAACTCAGTAATATGTGAATTCATATATTGGCGAGCAACCTCCCAGATACCGATCGGTCCAAGGTTACCATTACTCCAACCACGGTCCCAACGTTGTTCAACCTCAACACCGAGCGAAATATTATGACCTCCTATAGATATAGACGCCGAACCCGTAAAACGCAATTGCTCCGCTTCAACTTTTGAAAAACCATTAAAGGGGGTGCCTAAATTACCCCAGAGGCTGTAGACGCTGCTTGGTTGATCACCGTTTCGAAGGCCATTCCCCTGTAATATCTGAGTTAAGTTTTCGTAACGACCAGCAGGGTTACCTTCATTAATCCGGTAATACTGACTTGTAATAGCTGCAAGCGATGGATTGATTTCTGAGGGTGTAAAATCGACCTCAACATCTCTAAAACCATCATGAATCAAACTGTCGTTCGCATCATTGAAAGAGTAAGTTGGACGACGTGTTGTTTCAAAATAACCAACATGACCGTAGTTAAAAATGTTATATTCATGGCTCTCATCAAACGTCTCTCTATTTGACTTCGAATAATCAACCATCAGGTTATAATAAAAACTCTCTACTTTGGAACTACTGCTCTCATCAGTATTTCTGAAGCGCTGCTGAAAACGACCGTAAACACGCCAGTCTAGACTATTTCGATCTGCAAAGTTTTCAAAATTATACAATGAATTCGCATAGCTATAATTCTTACCAAAATTATAGTTCATTGATCCACCGAATGTTAAGTTTACCGTGGGTCCAGTATTTACATCAATTTTTCCAGCACCAGAAATAGTTGTTCTACGCGCATTCATTTTCCATGGTACTTTTTCAAAATCTTCCTTCCGCAAGAAGTCTGAATTATTGAAGTTACCTTCCCCTCCTGAAGAGGGCCGCAATGGGTTTTCTAATAATTCCTGTCGCACATCCTTCTTTATACGCCAAGCACCATCAGCAAACGGCCGTGGATCCAATCGATCATTAAACGTTGCAGAAACTAAAAATCCTAGTATTGGTTCTGTCTTCTTCCCTGTAGAGTCTTTTTTCATTAATAGAGGTCCCGAGACCATACCTTCGAAAAGATTGTATCCAAATTTATCAAGTCCATAAACCTGACCATCATAACCTAGTGGATCTTCACCTTTCACATAGAAACCTGAAGAAACGGCCTCAATACTACCGAAATACTTAGCAGAAGGACCACGTGTTGTCACAGAAATAATCCCTCCGGTAGCATCACCGTAGTTGGCGGGCACACCTCCAGTAATCACCTGCACCTCTTGAAGCGCAGACTTCGGAAGATTGGAAGACCCACGAACTTTAATACCATCTATATAGTAATAAGAAGCGCCTTCACGAGATCCTCTCACACTAATCCCACCAGATCCTTCAGACTCGTTCACTCCACCAACAGTAGAAGCAACACCTGAAGCTGAACGTACTGGTAGTTTATCAATATCTTCACGAGTAATCGTCGAACCTTGAGCGCCACCATCTTTATTAATCAAAGGAACCTTATAAGCAACAATCTCTACTTCTTCCATTTCCTGAACATCCTCAGGCTTGGTCAATTCTGTTTTATCCAAAAAGGTAATTTTTTCTGGAGAGACTTGTACATCGTTAATTCGTACCGGCTGATGTTCAGTAGAACGAAATTCAACATCATAAGTACCAGAAGTTACTGATGGAAATTGAAATTTACCATCAAAGTCAGTTTCTGTACCACCTTTCACAATGCCCCCCTGATAAAGTACAACTTTAGCAAAAGGAATAGGCTCTTTTGAATCTCCATCAATTACTGAACCTTTAATGGTTCCACTACCCGCCTGACCGAAAGAATACCCGGCCGTTAATACGAGACTTAATAGTACAAAGTAGAGTTTACGTATCATAAGATTTTATTAATTAATTCTTACTTATTTTTTCGAAGACCGTAAATATAGAAAAAATCATTTAGATAATTTAACAACTTTTAAAATTGTATTCACAGTGACGAAATGTTCCTGTAACAAATCTAAGCTCATTTTAGAATAAAAAAATTTGTTAAATGATAGAATTTTCTAAAACTATACACGTCTATCGTGGTTCTTCTTGCCAATCTGCGTACATCCTATAGTTTGAAGCAATGCGTTCAATCTCTTGTTCGAACTGATCCTGACTAAGTGTTTTAACTTTTCGAACAGGGGTACCCGCATAGATGGCGTTAGGTTCGAGCTGACTATTCTCGAGCACCACACTACCAGCCGCGATGATAGTATTGGAATTAATGACGGCATGATCCATAATAATTGCCCCCATACCTATAAGTACATTGGACGCAATATGACAACCATGAACGATCGCATTGTGACCAATGGAAACATTTTCACCAACCCAGGTTTTAGATTTTTCATAAGTACAATGAATCACGACACCATCCTGAACATTAACATTCTTACCTAACTGTACACTATTTACATCACCCCGTATTACTGCATTATACCAAACCGTAACCCCATCTTCCATGTGAACATCTCCTACAATTGTCGCATTTTCAGCTATCCAATGAGCCTTATCTAATTGCGGGCTTTTACCCTGAATCGTTTTAATCAATGCCATTATCTGAAATTTTAATTTGTTCTGCACGACAACGTTGCCCAAACAATTCGAAAACCCGCCTTTCAAAAATAACAGCATTTTCTGTCGTCATGTATTGAACTGAACGTCCTGTCTGAAGTTTTCGAACGAGCCATGAATGCCTTTTAAGATAACGTTCCAGCGATGTAGCCACGACCTCTCCTTGACTTACGACATGAATCTGATCTTCTATAACAGCCTGAAGAAAGGGCTCGAGGACAGGGTAATGCGTGCACCCGAGAAGATAGACATCTGCGTTAGGATACAATCTTCGTACCTCATGAATATTTTTCTGAATCATAAGTTGGCCTTCCGGTGTTCTATATTCACCGCTTTCTACTAAAGGGACCCACATGGGGCAAGCGTGCTGGTGAACTTTGGTAGAAGGACTAAACTTCGCAAACTCCATCGGGTAAGATGCTGACTTCACGGTGCCCTCAGTTGCTAAAACGACAATCTCATTGGTCTTACTTAATTTACCGATGTTTTCTGCGCTTGGGCGGACCACACCAAGAACGCGCCTTCCAGGGTAATCCAGTAGCTCTTTTTGCTGAATACTTCTCAATGCCTTCGCAGAAGCTGTGTTACACGCCAATATCACGAGTTGACAACCCTGTTCAAACAACGTGCGCACTCCTTGCCAGGTATAGTCATACACGACGTCGAAGGAACGTGTGCCATAGGGAGCTCGAGCATTATCTCCCAAATACAGGTAATTGTATTCGGGCAACAAAAGACGTACTGCTCGCAATACCGTAATTCCACCGTATCCTGAATCAAAAAATCCTATTGGACCTTGTTTGGGCATAATCCAAATATAGTTTAATTTCTACAAAATGATTTGATTCGCTAAAACATAGATTAGAAGACTTGATAACTTCACTGCTTAACTATTTTATTACACCGAAACAAAGTGTATAACGAGGTTTATTTTTCTTCAAACGCGATCCAACATTTTTTTAGCTATAACTTGTTGGTTTTATAGCACAAAAAAAAGGTCGTCATCAATTAAGATAACGACCTATAATTTTCTTTGTAGTATCCTTTAATTATTCATCATCCAAATCTGGAACATTAACTTTGGATTCATTTTCCATTTTCATAACCTCTTTAATCACAAGGTTAGTCAAATCTTTTCCGTTACTATATAACAATGATGACTCGTCAATCACATAGTCAATCTTTTCTGATTCACAGACCTTCTCGACACCTTTTTGAACCCGTGCTAAAATTGGTTTGTTTAATTCCTGACTCAATACTTGGATCTGCTGATCCAATTCTTGTTGTCTCGTTTGAAATTCCTGCGACTTCTTCATCAATCGTTCTTCTTCGAATTTATAAGCCGTAGGACTCATCGTCGATTTCTCTTGTTGAAGTTTCTTGTAATCTGACTGAAGCTTCTGTTGAGTCTCCTGCAACTCTTTAACTGCACGCTGCTCAAAATTTTGAAGTTCTTTTTCGGCAGCTTTGCGCGAAGGCATTGTATCCAACACACGCTGCGTATTAACATGTGCCACTTTTGATTGTGCGAAATTCATCGTTGATGCCATCATCAACACTAATAAAACAATTAATTTCTTCATAATAATATCTTCTATTTTTATTGTTAAACTATTGCGGTGTCACCCCCAATTCTCTTAATACCATTTTACTAATATCGTATTTTGGATCAGCAAATATAAGATTTGATTGATTCGCTTTGTCAAAAACGAAGGCGAAATTTCGATTACTGGCTACCTTTTTCATGGCTTCGAAAACTTTATCTTGAATAGGTTCTATCAATTCCTTCCGTTTCGCGAATAGATCTCCTTTTACTCCGAATCGCATTTGTTGCATTTCTAATGTTTCCGTTTCCATTTCTTCAATCTCAGTTTTTCTTGCCTCTCGTTCTTCGTCAGGGAGTATAGCTTCTACACGCATAAACTCCTCTTTTCTTTTTTTAATCTTTTTATAGCGATCTTCAATCTCTTTTTGCCATCGTTCAGAGTACTTATTTAGTTCCTCCTGTGCTTCATTATAAGCCGGCATACTTTCCAAAATATAATCCGAATCGATATAAGCATACTTCTGAGCATAAAGAGCAAAAGACGTACCAAAAACTATTATCAAGGTCCAACCGACCGCTATCAAAGAAGGTATAAGCTTATAAACAGAGTAGTTTTTCAACGGTATTTTCATAGTTATAGGTTTATTATAAATCTCCTAAATTCTTTCCAATAATGAATTGAAACGCGCCAACTGGACTGCCCCCCATCCTTGAGACGTCGTTGCCTGAGCCAAATCCTTGACTATGTGGATCGAGTGCATCGAAGCCCCATCCGTAATCAAAACCTAACAGACCAAACATTGGCAAATAAACGCGAACGCCACCTCCAACACTTCGCTTCACATTAAAAGGGTTATAGGTATCGAACCCAGTAAAAGTATTTCCTGCTTCAGCAAAAGCAAGTACGAAAAATGTCGCAGAAGGATTCAGGGAAATCGGATACCGTAATTCTACTGAATATCTAGAAATAATCGGATCACCGAGCGAAGATGAAATCTCCTGTTCTTCATAACCACGCAATGAAATTAGTTCGCGACCATCCAAACGAGCAACTCCTGTAAGTGCGTTTCCACCCAAATAAAAACGCTCAAAAGGAGTCAACCCTTTTGCTTGAGAATAAGCACCCATAAAGCCAAATCCTATCTTCGGACTTAATACGAGTTTTTTGTCAGGTGTCAAAGGCAAATACCATTCACCAGTAAACTTAATTTTATAATACTCTGCATATTTGTTACGCGTTTGTTCACTTACTGCACTGTAATCATCTATTCCATCAAAAGAAGAATAGGGCAATGTCGCCTTTCCTGTAAGTGCTATTTTAGAACCGCTTTTTGGATAAATAGGTGCGTCTATTGAATTACGAGAAAGCACATATTTCAAGGCTATGTTATTTGAATAACCATCGTCAAAGTCAAACACAGAGCCGTAATCCGTCACATCGTAATAATTATAGGACAATTCATAATAGGCACTGAAAAAATCATCTGGTATTTTCTTGCGTCGTTGCAATCCTACCCCGACACCAGTAATGGAAACACCTGAATAATCAGGTTCTTTTCGGTTGAAGCCATTTCCAAATTGCGAATGGTTCATCCAAACTGAAAATGCATTTGGTTTTTTACCGCCAAGCCAAGGCTCAGTAAATGAGAAATTGTATGATTGATAAAATGTACCATTGGTCTGAGCACGAAGGGACAACGTCTGCCCATCCCCAGCAGGCAACGGCTGCCAGGCCGATTTGTTAAATAAATTTTGAATCGAGAAATTATTGAACGTCAATCCAAGCGTACCAATTAATCGCTGAGCTCCATAACCTCCTGAGAGCTCAATTTGATCCGATGATTTTTCCTTTACGATATACTCGATATCGACTGTACCGTCTGCTGGATTTGGAATCGGATTTACCTGGAATGATTGTTCATCAAAATAGCCGAGCTGCGCCAATTCACGCTGGGTACGAATAATGTCATTGCGATTAAATAGATCACCGGGCTTTGTTCTAATTTCGCGACGTATTACGTAATCATTGGTCTTGTAATTTCCTTTAATGATAATATTTTCGACCCGTGCTTCTTTTCCTTCAACTATGCGCATTTCATAATCTATATGATGATCATCCACATTGACCTCAACTGGTGTTATTTGAAAGAACAAGTGTCCCTTATCCATATAGAGAGAAGTGATATCTCGCCCATTCATCGATTGAAACAACCGCGTTTCCAATAATTCTTTATTGTAGATGTCTCCTTCATTTATTCCTAATACGGTGTCCAGATACCCCGAGGTATATTTCGAATTACCAACCCATTCGATATCTCCAAAGTAATATTTTTGTCCTTCATCAATGTAGATATCAATCCCCAGATTCTTTTCATCTATCATATAGATTGAGTCCTTCACAATCTCAGCATCGCGCAACCCAATTGCCTGAAACTCCATCATCATCGCTTCAATGTCGCGTTCGTATGCAGAAACTGTAAATTTCGATCGTTTGAAGAAACGCCAGAATGCTTTTTCCTTGGTATCCTTCATTTTTCGTCTCAACTTTCCTTCCTTCACTGATTCCACACCATAAAAGTTAATTTCGCCAATCTTCACTCGCTCCCCTTTTTCAATCTGAATAATAAAGATTTCAGAATTGTTCATAAGAGAATCCTGAACGCGTTTGATATTAACATCTACATTGTAATATCCCTTTTCGCGATAAAACCCAGTTACTTTGGACCGAGTCGTAAAAAGCAAATTCTCTGTTATGTTCTTTCCAGAAAACAAATTGATCTTTTCACGAATTTTATCCGCCTCTTTCTTTTTGGCTCCTTCAAAACGAAATCGCGATAATTTTGGGCGCGGTTTTAGGTGAATCGATAAATACGCAATATCTCCGACTACCTTATCCAGTTTGATTTGCACATCTGAGAAAAGATCTTCTTTCCATAAGTTACGTATGGCTTTTGTAATATCGTCTCCCGGTATGGTTATTTTTTGCCCTTGTCTTAATCCTGCAATAAGCTTAATTGCCTGATGATCAAAATTATCTACACCTTTAACACGAATAGGTCCTATCTCATAGGTTTGGGGAGTACTATAATCGATTTTCTGCCCAAAAGATGAAAAGGTCAGAAAGATCAAACATATTATAGAAAGCAAGTGTCTCATATTATTCTGTCAATTGTTCTGAAACTTTGCCAAAACGGCGTTCCCTATTTTGATAATCGAGTACAGCACGAAATAAATCTTCTCGTGTAAAATCAGGCCAAAGCTTCTCTGTAAAATAAAGTTCGGCATAGGCAATTTGCCAAAGTAAAAAGTTACTGAGTCTATATTCTCCGGAAGTGCGAATAAGTAATTCTGGATCTGGGATTTCAGGCATCGCTAATTCCTGCTCAA
This sequence comes from uncultured Flavobacteriales bacterium, assembly GCA_913056215.1. Classification (GTDB taxonomy): domain Bacteria; phylum Bacteroidota; class Bacteroidia; order Flavobacteriales_D; family Crocinitomicaceae; genus Brumimicrobium. The sequence goes on from CAJXMN010000020.1 coordinate 32,928, forward strand.
ATTTCGATTCATTTACTTCGTTTGCAACAATATCTCCTTCTTCAACGCGTTTTGCAATATTTCTCACTGCATTTATGATTTCCCATCGAGCGCTATAATTTAAAGCAAGAATTAAATCAATCGACTTATTTTCAGAAGTTGCAACCTGAGCGCGATGCAACTCATTCTTACAAGCATCCGGCAACTTTGATTCATCACCAATACTTCTCAAACGAACATCATTCTCATTCAGTTCGCTTACTTCATTAGCAATGGTTTCGACCATTAAATTCATGAGACCATCAACCTCTTCTTTGGGCCGGTTCCAGTTTTCTGTTGAGAACGCATAGAGCGTCAAGTGCTTCACTCCCAAATCAACACAGGCTTTTAAAACGTCACGAACGGCTTCAACACCACTGGAATGTCCGAACAACCGAACTTCTCCTTGTTGTTTTGCCCATCGCCCATTACCATCCATGATAATTGCAATGTGCTGAGGACATTTTTCCAAATTTATTTTATCGATTAGACTCATTTTTAATACAAACGCCGAATTTACAATATCTAACGCAGATAAGCCGAAAAAATTGAACGCTAGTTAACTTAGTTTAACAAAAAGGGGGGACTGCATAGCATCTCCCCCCAATTCTATTTAATGAATAACCTGGTTAATCTGCTAACACAATAATGCTACCGTTTCGCATTTCCATCACACCTCCTTTGATGGACAAACGGATAACACGAGCATCTGAAGGATCTGACTCAACAGAACCAGAAAACTCATCAAAATCCTTATCGTCATTAGCGAGATCGACTTTAATCTTCCCCTCTTTTAAAGATGAAATGATCGGAGCGTGATTATTGAGCACCTGAAATGACCCGTCCACACCAGGAAATTGTACCGCCTGAACTTCACCTTCGAACATTTTTTTTTCAGGTGTTATTACTTGTAATTCCATAGCTATTGTTGTTTAGGCTTCTTCTAACATCTTCTCTCCAGCTTCTTTTACATCATTGATGTCGCCTTTGAGGTTGAATGCCGCCTCTGGATATTTGTCCAATTCTCCATCGAGAATCATATTAAATCCTTTGATCGTCTCTTGTATATCAACGAGTACACCTTTTAAACCAGTAAATTGTTCAGCAACATGGAACGGCTGAGAAAGGAATCGTTGTACCCGTCGAGCACGATGAACAACCAACTTATCTTCCTCAGAAAGTTCTTCCATACCGAGGATGGCGATAATATCCTGTAATTCTTTATAACGCTGTAACGTCGATTGTACGCGTCGAGCACAATCATAATGCTCTTGACCTACGATGTCCGGAGTCAAAATTCGAGAAGAAGATTCCAATGGATCAACCGCGGGATAAATACCGAGCTCAGCAATCTTTCTTGAAAGAACTGTAGTTGCATCAAGGTGAGCAAACGTGTTAGCAGGAGCAGGGTCTGTCAAATCATCGGCAGGTACATAGACAGCCTGCACCGAAGTAATTGAACCATTTTTAGTCGAAGTAATACGTTCTTGCATAGCCCCCATTTCCGTGGCTAATGTTGGCTGATAACCAACTGCAGATGGCATACGTCCGAGCAAGGCAGAAACCTCTGAACCAGCCTGCGTGAATCGGAAAATATTATCCACGAAGAAAAGAATATCTTTACCCGTTCCTTCTCCCTCACCGTCACGGAAATACTCCGCTAATGTAAGGCCTGACAATGCCACTCGAGCACGTGCTCCAGGAGGTTCGTTCATTTGACCAAAAACGAATGCCGCCTT
>CAJXMN010000021.1 GCA_913056215.1 uncultured Flavobacteriales bacterium
GGGACACTCCCATCACGAAAAGAGACACTCGAAGGCCAACAAGCCATCAAGACAACCATTAAGAAAACACCGAGTAAAGCCTTCATCACTTTAATTACGAATTATTTTAAGTTATATTCTTTAATCTTTCGATAAAGTGTCCGTTCAGAAATGCCGAGTTCTCGAGCTGCATCTTTTCTCTTGCCTTTATGCTTTTCTAATGCTTTCTTGATAAATTCTTTTTCCCGTTCTTCCAGTGAAAGTGATTCTTCCACTTCCACATGCTCGTGATAATCACTATCTACAATAGTCGTATCTGCGCTGGAAGTAGCAGATCTAAAGTCCGTTGTTGTGGACGACTCATCCTGCACACCAGACTCGAGCAATTTGCGGCTCTCCTCATTTGATATATCGCTGTAAACGCGATTCAGTACATCTCGTTGCTTTCCTGTTAAGTCGACCTCTTCATCGCCATTAAGCAATTCAATTACGAGCTTTTTTAATTCGTTCAAATCGCGTTTCATATCGAAGAGAAATTTGTAAATCAATTCGCGATCTGAAAAATCATCCGTTCTTTTTGATTGGTCATTAATAACAGATGGCACCCCCACTTCTCCTTCTTGAGGTAAGTAGTGATTCATGCGTTCCGCATCAATATGACGCTCATTTTCAATGACAGAAATTTGTTCCACAATATTTTTGAGCTGACGTATATTACCCGGCCAGGAATATTTTTCTAGTGCCAGCACTGCATCTTCATCCAACCGTATCGCGGGCATGCGATACTTTTCCGCAAAATCAGCAGCGAATTTCCGAAAAAGCAAGTGAATATCCTCTTTTCGTTCTCGCAAAGAAGGCAATTGAATTGGAACTGTGCTCAACCGATAAAGTAAGTCTTCTCTAAACTTTTCTTTCTTAATAGCCTGCGCCATATTTTCATTAGTGGCGGCTACTACACGCACATTAGTTTTGATTACTTTTGAAGAGCCCACACGAATAAATTCACCCGTTTCCAAAACACGTAATAGTCTAACCTGCGTCTGATGCGGCAACTCTGCAACTTCATCCAGAAAAATCGTTCCCTCGTCAGCCTCTTCAAAATAGCCTTTTCTACTTCCACTAGCACCTGTAAAAGCCCCTTTCTCATGCCCAAAAAGTTCGGAATCTATTGTTCCTTCAGGAATCGCACCACAATTGACAGCGATATAATTTCCATGCTTTCGTGAGCTCAAATGGTGGATCACTTGAGGGATAATTTCTTTCCCCGTTCCACTTTCCCCTGTTACGAGTACAGAAATATCAGTAGGAGCCACTTGCATGGACACTTCTAACGCTCGGTTTAATCCTGGTGAATTACCAATAATACCAAAGCGCTGTTTTATTTGTTGAATGGTCATATTGCTTTAAACTCCTATTTTACGATTTCACCTAAAAGTGACGCTCGCGTACAATCCGTAATTTTCACGTGGACGTAATCACCGATTGCAGCATCCTCCTGATCGAAAATCACCTTGTGATTACGATCTGTTCTTCCCATCACCTGCTCATCAGAACGTCGTGATACTTTTTCTACGAGTACCTCTTCTACTTTACCAATCTGTGCTTTATTTATCTTTTCACTGTGCTGCATCTGCAATTCAATAATCTCTTCCAATCGACGCTGTTTCACCTCTTCTGGCACGTCATCCTCAAATTTTCGCTGAGCAAGCGTCTTGGGTCGTTCAGAGTACTTATACATGTAAGCCGAATCATATTCCACCTCGCGCATTAGCGATATCGTATCCTGGTGCTCTTCTTCCGTCTCACCACAAAACCCAGCAATTATATCTGTCGAAATGCCACAATCAGGAATAATGCGATTAATTGCTGCTACCCTGTTCATATACCATTCTCGTGAGTAACCGCGATTCATACGTTTTAACATTTCCGTGTTACCAGACTGCACAGGTAGATGAATATAATTGCAAATATTCTTGTGTTTTGCCATCGCATGCAACACATCATCTGTCATATCTTTAGGGTGCGATGTAGAAAAGCGAATGCGAAGTTTTGGATGTACAGCTGCCACCATTTCCATCAACTGCGCAAAGTTTGTTGTAGGTTTCGTTTCATCTTTGATTTTACCTTTACTGGTCATGTTCCAACGGTAACTATCCACATTCTGTCCCAACAAGGTAACCTCCCGATACCCAGCATTAAAAAGCGCAGCACATTCCTGTACAATTGTTTGAGGATCTCTACTCCGCTCTCTTCCCCGAGTAAAAGGTACTACGCAAAAGGAACACATGTTATCGCAACCGCGCGTAATACTTACAAATCCACTCACGCCATTTTTATCGAGGCGCACTGGATTAATATCGGCATACGTTTCGTCTCTGGAGAGTAACACGTTCACGGCTTTTTGACCGCCTTCAACTTCTTGGATCAAGTTGGGTAACTCGCGGTAGGCATCAGGCCCGGCAACCAGATCTACCAATTGTTCTTCTTCCAACAATTGCTTTTTAAGCCGTTCTGCCATGCATCCCAATACGCCAATCACCATTCCAGGATTATTGCGTTTTGCCTTATTAAACTGTGTCAGACGATTTCTAACGCGTTGTTCAGCATTGTCGCGAATACTGCAAGTATTGATCAAAACTACATCGGCCTCATCAGAATCTTGTGTAGTAGTAAATCCTTGCTGAATCAATATTGAAGCTACCACTTCACTATCCGAAAAATTCATGGCACATCCATAACTCTCGAGGTATAATTTCTTCCCTTTGTGGCCTTCACCCTCCATCTGAATCGCTTCTCCCTGACGCGTTTCATCCATATCTTTTTCTATAGTAATACTCATGTGTTACATTCTTTAAATCACGAGCTGCAAAAATAACGTTTATCTGTACGGTGTCAAAATGTCAGTCGCTTTTTTTTTACAAATTATTTATTGCAACGAAAAGCAAAACATTATCGGTTAAAGCAACGAACAATTCACAGAATCAACATGTACATGAGGTACAAAAAACATCGTAAAAAGTGCATTATCGCAACTTCAATATTTATTCGTATTTGGTTTTCGAATTAATTTAAAGTTATTTTGCACACGATTTCTTCAAAACACGAAGGAAGCATCGAGAAACACTTTAAAGATTATGGCGAAAAATTTAGTAATTGTTGAGTCCCCCGCTAAAGCAAAAACGATAGAAGGTTACTTGGGAAAAGATTTTGTAGTTAAATCGAGTTACGGTCATGTTCGAGATTTGGCTAAAAAAGGTATTGCCATTGACATAGAAAACAACTTTACACCACAGTACGCAGTAAGCACAGATAAAAAGCAAGTGATATCAGAGTTAAAGAAACTAGTAAAACAGGCAGAGACTGTGTGGCTCGCGACTGATGAGGACCGCGAAGGAGAGGCTATATCTTGGCACTTATACGAGACACTTGATTTGGACAAAAAAGAAACAAAGCGAATCACTTTTAACGAAATCACCAAAGTTGCCGTTCAAAAAGCGATCGACAATCCGCGTTCCATTAATCGCGAATTAGTTGATGCCCAGCAAGCACGACGCGTATTAGACCGCTTAGTTGGTTTCGAACTATCTCCAGTACTTTGGAAGAAAGTAAAACCCAGTTTATCAGCTGGTCGCGTGCAGTCTGTTGCTGTGCGGTTGCTCGTTGAAAGAGAACGTGATATTCAGCAATTTACTCCCAAGAACTACTTTTTAGTGACAGGGCAATTTCAAATCGAACAAGATACAATTGAGGCCAAGCTCGCCCACAATCTTCATAAAAAGACAGAAGCGGAGGAATTTTTAGACCAATGTAAGTCCGCTGACTTTAAAATAACTGATGTTCAGAAAAAACCAGCAGTCAAAAACCCATCTGCTCCTTTTACAACATCAACATTACAACAACAAGCCAGTTTAAAATTAGGTTTTAGCGTCTCCCGGACAATGCGTGTAGCACAATCGCTTTACGAAGCAGGACATATCACGTATATGCGTACTGATAGCGTTAATCTCTCAGAAACGGCAATCAACGGTGCTAAGGATGCCATCGTCAAGAGTTACGGAAAAGACTACAGCAATCCAAAACGATACAAAGGAAAATCGGCAGGTGCACAGGAAGCACACGAAGCCATACGCCCCACTAATTTTGACTTGCACGAAGTTAAAAAGGGTAATGATGAATCGCGGCTATACGACTTAATTTGGAAACGCTCAATTGCATCACAAATGAGCCAGGCCAAATTAGAACGAACAACCATCAAAATTGGCGCTCCTTCAGTGGACGATTTATTTATCACAAAAGGTGAAGTGGTAAAGTTCGACGGGTTCCTCAAAGTATATTTTGACTCTAGTCTCGATGAGGAAGATCAGGACCATCCCGTAGATGGTTTATTGCCGGAAGTAAAAGTAGATCAGTCCGCCAGCGCAAAACAAATTACAGCCAAAGAACGGTTTACCCGACCAGCACCGCGATATGTAGAAGCATCACTTGTCAAAAAACTCGAAGAGCTCGGTATCGGACGCCCTTCTACTTATGCACCAACGATTTCTACCATTCAGAAACGTGGTTATGTGGAAAAGAAAGAACATGAAGGAACAGAACGCTCCTACACCATTTATAATTTGAAGGATCAAAATATCACCCAAGAAGAAGCAACTGAAATTACTGGGCGCGACCGCAACAAATTAAGCCCTACCGATATTGGAATGGTTGTAACTGACTTCCTTATCGAACATTTCGGTGAGATTATGGACTACAATTTCACGGCCGAAGTAGAGCAACAATTCGATGAAATAGCCCAAGGATTAAAAGAATGGACGGATATGATCCAGAAATTTTACGATCCTTTTCACGAAAACGTCGAAGAAACGCTCGAACATTCCGACCGCGCATCAGGTGAACGTTATCTTGGAGAACATCCCAAAACGGGAGAAAAAGTCATCGTGCGCATTGGTCGCTACGGCCCTATGGCACAAATTGGTGACAGTGAAGCAGAAAAATCACCACGTTTTTCAAGCTTGCGATCTCATCAATCCATAGAAACCATCACCTTCGAAGAAGCACTCGATTTATTCAAGCTTCCCCGCGAATTAGGCGAATTTGAAGACAAGGTTGTCAAAGCAAATATTGGTCGATTCGGCCCTTATGTACAACACGACGGGAAATTCGTATCGTTGAAAGAAGATGACCCAATGGAGATTGAACTAGAAAAAGCCATTGAACTAATCAAGGAAAAACGCGAGGAAGACAAGAAAAAACTCATCAAGACTTTTGATGAAAACGAAGATATGCGTCTTCTTCATGGAAGATGGGGACCCTATTTAAAGATTGGTAAGAAAAACTACAAGCTCCCCAAAGATGTTGAACCAGAAGAACTCTCTTATGAAGAATGTATCAAGATCTCCGAAAACCAACCGAAACGTACAGGGAAAAAGAAAACAACGCGAAAGAAAAAATCAAAAACAAAAAAATAATTGTTTGAGGTACTACTAAAGCGTAACAACAGTTACAATTGTAGTGCTGCTAATTAAGGTTGCATTATGAAAGATATTTCTTTGTTCTTCCACCCGATTGGTGAACCACAATCAAATGATTCCCTTCAATTAGGGAATACCTTTGAGATTCACACTGCCTCAAACTTTCCAGACTTAGAGAATAAAGGAATAGCTCTCTATTACGTACCCGAGACACGCAATACTGAAGATCAACAACCGCATGATACATTTCGAAAGGAATTATACAACATGTATAAAGGTAGTTCCTGGAAGGGTAGTTTATATGATCTGGGAATCATACAGCCCGGAGAAAACATCAACGACACCTATCATGCTATTAAATCTATCAACGAAGAATTGATTAAAAACGACATCATTCCTTTGGTTATTGGTGGAGGTCAGGATTTAACCCATGCATTATACCAAGCTTATGAGGGACTGGAGCAATTTGTCAATTTAACAACTATTGACCACCATCTAGACCTGAACCCCGATCAAAAAGCCATTGATAGCAACAATTGGTTGCAACCAATACTACTCCAAAAACCTTGCTTTTTATTCAATTATGCCAACTTAGGAATGCAACGTCACTACAACTCTCCAAAGACTCTTAACTTGTTCGAAGAACTCTACTTCGATATCTATCCTCTTGGAGCACTCAAAAGTGATTTAAAAATTGCGGAACCCACCATGCGCAATACGGATATTTTAAGCCTGGATTTAACCAGTATTTCGTCATCAGCCATGGAAGGCAACTACTACACAGAACCCAACGGGTTTAATGCTTTGGAAATATGTAACCTCATGCGCTACGCCGGTATTAGCGATAAATTGACGAGTTTTGGCATCTTTAATTTATCAGATAATGCAGCATCCACTATTACCAATAAACTAATTGGGCAAATAATTTGGTATTTTATAGAGGGTTACGAACAGCGCAAAGGAGATTTTCCAATTGGTAGTAAAAAATCCTACAAGAAGTATCGCGTGCACCTGGATGAACTCAATGAAGAAATCGTTTTCAACAAAAGCAATAAATCGGGAAGATGGTGGATGGAAGTACCATACCCCGGAACAACAAACAGTCGGTTTCTGCGCCATCAAAGCGTACCCTGCACCTACGAAGACTATCAAGAAGCCATGCGAGGAGAAATACCTGACTTGTGGTGGAAAACTTATCAGAAGTTCATTTAATCAATAGAAAACAATACTTTTCCACAAGGCCCTACTTTTTTGTTGAAAACACACATTTCACCAATAAATTGTTTCATTTTTTCATTTTTTTAACTATTTTAGTCGCCTGATGAAAGTCGATAATTCGGCATTTCATCCAAATAAACAATGAAATTAGTTGCATTTATGAAAAATTACTTACTGATTTTCAGCGCCTTATTGATTTACTCAGCATCCACACATGCTCAGCAAAACAAGCTTTTGACGCATTTTATTTTTGATAAAATGAGTATTAATCCAGGTGCTACGGGAATGGGAATGAAAGCTCAAGCATGCGGAACAATGATTTATCGGAATCAATGGGATAAATTCAATGGTGCTCCAAACTCGGTTCTTGCTAACGCTGAAGCCAATTTATCTCAATATTTCCCGAGTGCAGCGGGTATATCTTTTTACCACGATGCTATTGGATTTGCACGTCAAAACAATGTGACTTTAAACTACTCTTACCACCTGCCTATGGAGACAGGTTCGCTTGGTATTGGTTTAGGTTTAGGGCTTGTAAGTTACGGCATGAGTCCGAATTGGGTGACACCCGATAACAATATGCAAGATCAATCGCTGCCTCAGGCGGTCAGTGAAACAAATTTCGACGCTAATTTCGGCGTGTATTATCTTGATATGAGTGGTTGGTATGCTGGGTTATCCTCAACACATCTTCCTGCCATGGAGCTCACACAGCTCAATTTTAATACTGCTCGTCACTACTATGCGATGGGTGGATATCGTATGGATAAAGCTTTTGACATTAATGAACTGGATTTAGAAGGAAATTTATTAATGCGTACAGACCTCGTTGCACTGAGTGCAGACATTAACGTTCGTGCTATTTGGGACGATATGTTTTATGGAGGTTTAACATTTCGACCTAACGATGCAGTTGGCATCATGGCGGGAATGAATTATGACGCATTTACTTTTGGTTACTCTTATGATATTACAGCTAATCGCTTTTCTGATATATCGACAGGGTCGCACGAGTTAATGGTTCGCTATTGCTATCCATTACCTCCTATTCCTGTAACTAAAAGTAGAACACCAGTATATTTGTAAAAAAAATTGTAACCATAAGGGAGCGTTTTCCGTTATACTCATCCAAGAAGAATTGATCCTGTAGAATGTTGATGATGATTCGGAAAGAAAAAACGAGGTAGAATGAAGAAATTAGTAGTATTTAGTTTAATCGGGTTAATACTTGCATCTTGTAGTACAAGGTCAGGTCACTTAACGGGTGTGCTTGGTCGTCAAGCTTACTATCCTGAAATACCATTAGGCATGGTATATATACCTTCTGGTTCATACACTATGGGGCAAAATGATCAGGATGTACCTTTCTTGCATCAAACCATTGCTAAGACGGTATCCGTACAGGCCTTTTATATGGATCAAACCGAAATTACAAATAACGAGTATCGTCAGTTTGTGAATTGGGTGCGCGATTCAATTGCTCGCGAAAAGATCTTTATAGGTTTAGAGGAAGATGAAGAAGCTAGCCGATATATCAATTATAAAGATGAATATTTTGATGAAGGTTTGCTCGAATGGGTCGAATATGAACCGAGTGATCGTTTTAGAAACCGCGAAGTGTTCTCATTAAATTGGGATCGCCAGTTTTCTTACAGAGATCCTATGCTCGTTCCACTTTTAGCGGACATGTATTACCCGCAACCTCAACGTTTTTACGAACGAAAAGAAATTGATACGAGAAAATTGAAATTCCGCTATTATTGGATAGATCTCGTTGAAGCTGCACGTCGCGGTGAAGTACATATCAAACCTGATGGTTACGACAATCAGGGGAATAAAATTAATCAGGATCACCGTGAACTCCGTACACCAGACCATCCATTTACTGAAGAACCTCAAGGTAAAGACATGGATATGGGATACGTGAACAAACTTGGTCAGAATAATGCTATACGTGGTCACGAAAACCGTCAGCGTTTTATCATTGATGAGGTGATTAATGTTTATCCAGATACATTATGTTGGGTACGTGATTTTACTTACTCGTTCCACGACCCAATGACGAATATGTATTTCTGGCATCCCGCTTACGACAACTACCCTGTTGTGGGTGTTACGTGGGTCCAGGCCAAGGCTTTCAATGTTTGGAGAACTCAATTACTCAACAGTTGGTTGCAGTCCATGGGTGAACTTTATGTCAATGATTTTCGTTTGCCGAATGAGGCTGAATGGGAACGCGCAGCTCGAGGTGACCTCGACCTATCGCAGTACCCTTGGGGGGGGCCTTACATACGTAATGCTGCAGGTTGTTTCTTAGGAAACTTCAAGCCTATGCGAGGACGTTATTTTGAAGACGGTGGTTTCCAAACGGTAAAAGCATTTTCATACAACCCAAATGGTTGGGGACTCTACTGTATGGCTGGTAATGTTGCCGAATGGACTGAAACAGCGTTTGATGAACAAATGTATGAACAGTCTCATGACTTGAATCCAGAATATCGCTATAACGCTATGGATTGGGATCCACCAGCGATGAAGCGTAAAGTGATTCGAGGTGGTTCGTGGAAAGATATTGGTTATTATCTCCAAACCTCTACGAGAACTTACGAGTATCGAGACTCTGCTAAGTCTTATGTAGGATTCAGAAGTGTTGCAACACACCTTGGACGTGGTGGACGCGACTTCTCCTCAGAGGGTGGTGAAGAGTTGGATCAAGACCTTCAATTGCGTTAGTAATACATAAGTGCGTTAAACAGTAAACAAAACAAATAGTATATAAATCGTTAAACCTTAAAAGTAGTAAACTATGAAACCAGGAAGTAAAAGTTGGAAAGCCTTTATGGCAAAGTTGTATGGATTTGGTGCAGCCATTGTAATCGTCGGAGCGATGTTTAAAATTATGCACTGGCCAGGAGCGGGAGCAATGCTCGTTGTTGGTTTGAGTACGGAGGCACTTATATTCGTGTTCTCTGCCTTTGAACCTATTCATGAAGATCCGAATTGGGAACTTGTTTACCCAGAACTCGCTTTGGGTCATGACGAAGATTTCGATCCGGAAGAACTTCAAGAAGGAAACCGTGGTGGTAAATCTGGAGGAGGTTCAGGTGTGACTGGTGAACTCGACCAGATGCTTGAAGAAGCACAAATTGACAGTGCTCTTTTGGAACGTCTCGGTGAAGGAATGAAAGCATTGGGTGACAATGCAAACCAATTGAAAGGTGTTACTTCAGCAGCTGCTGCTACTGACTCTTACGTAGACAGTCTTCAGGCGGCATCTGATAAAGTTTCTCAATTATCTGATTCTTATGAAAAAGCTTCTGTAGCTATTTCTGGGATGACTTCATCTCAAGAAGAGGGTCAGTCTTTTGGAGAGCAAATGCAAAAAGTATCGAAAAATCTTGCAGCATTAAACAATGTTTATGAATTGCAATTGAAAGGTTCTTCTGCTCACCTGGAAGCAACAGAAAAATTCCAAGGTCAAGTTACAGATATGATGCAAAATCTTTCGGACTCTGTTGAGGACACTAAGCTTTATAAAGAAAACATGTCTATGCTTACTAAGAATCTTACTGATTTGAATAATGTATATGGTAACATGTTGAAAGCCATGACTATTTCAAATAACAATGGTTAATCCATTGAAGATTGAAATAATCGAATTAGGTTTTATTATTAAACTCAAAAATTTAATTTAACATGGCAGGAGGAAAAGAAACCCCAAGACAGAAGATGATCGGGATGATGTATCTCGTACTGACTGCTCTTTTGGCATTGAACGTGTCCAAAGAGATTGTACGAGCCTTCGTTACGATCAACGATAAACTCGATTCCAGTGGTGAAATCATCTCAGAAGGCACTGGAAGCACGTACGACGAGTTCACGAAAAAAGAACTCGCTATCAAAACTAAGGGTGGTGATTTAGAAACAGTTCAATTTTGGAAAGATAAATCCGAAAAACTGAGCGATCGCACCAATCAAAGCATCCACTTCATCCTAAGCGAAAACAATGAGATGATTAAAAAAGCTGAAGGTGGTAAAAGCTGGATTAAAGAGAAAGATGAGGAAACAGGTCTTATTACTGAACTCGAGTCTTTTATGAAGATATCGGCAATGGATAACTACGATATTCCGACCAATCGTTATATCGGTGGTAATCCACAAAAACCGAAGGAAAAAGGAATGTCTATTCGCGATTCGATTCACGCCTACCGTGATTATGTCATGAATCTCATGGCGAATTACGAGGCTAATGGAGAGAAATATACATTCGAGAATCCAGAGAGTGTTGATCAATTGGATGAAGCACTCAAGACTTGTAACAAAGAAGATACAGCGTTTTTGAAGCAATTTTACCTTCAGTTAACAATTCCCGAAAAACTAAAGGTAAAGGATGCTGGACAAGAGAAACCCATGCCGTGGCCTTCAGTGATGTTTGACCACGCTCCTATTGTTGCCGCCGCAGCGATGCTCACTTCGCTTAAAGTAGATGTCATTAATGCAGAGTCTGCAGCTGCTGACTTCATGTTAAGTAAAGTGGAGGCTCCTTCATTTAACTTTAATAAAATTGAGCCGTTGGCATTTGCTCGTACAGGATACATCAACGCTGGTGATTCTCTCGACCTTAAAGTAATGATTGCCGCATACGATTCTAACGAAGTTAGCAAGATTCGATACGGTATCAATGAGGATACGATCCCGGAAAACTGGAAGGAAACAGAAGGTAAAATTAACCTTCCTGGAAAGATTGCTGGTGATTACATCGTTAAGGGTCAAATTGGAGTTCGTGAAAAAGGTAAAATGACTTGGAAAGATTGGGACTTCAACTATACTGTAGGTGAACCTTCTGGAACGGTTTCATTACCTGAGATGAATGTTCTCTACAGAGGATATGATAATAAAGTGAAAGGTGCGGCATCTGGTTTTCCAGATTACCGATTATCACCTGGAAAGAATATCTCATCACTTAGTCAGGCTGGTGAATTTTATACCGCAAAGCCTGGTAGTGCACGAGAAGCTTCAATCAGCATATCTGGTGTAGCAGCTGATGGTAGTGATGCTAGTCTTGGAACGTTTGAATTCCGAGTGCAAGATCTACCTAAGCCGTCTGTAAGTCTCGGTCGTATTTCTGACGGAGAATCGGCAACTTCAGGACAATTGCGTGCATCACGAAGATTGTTTGCAGGTTACCCGCCATCAATTCCATTGAAAGCTAATTTCTCTGTAGTTTCGTGGGAGATGACTGTATCTGGTGCACCTCGACCTGCAGAAGGTAGAGGCGCTAACCTCAATGCTGCTGCGCAACGTATGATTTCTGGAGCTGGTTCTGGAGATATGATTACGATCGTAACAGAATACCGTGAACCAAGTGGGCGTGTTAAACGTCAGAATGCTGTGTTCAAGGTAAAATAATTTAAAAGAAGAAGATCATGAAGAAACTAATTGCAAGTATGATGTTGTTTTCTGCTGTTGGGCTTTTTGCCCAACAACAGGAAATCAATGGAGGACCTGTTAACAGTCGAACTGAAACAGGTGTAATTGACGGTGTTTACTTGAAAACACATGTACCCACGAAACGACTCATGCCTTATGAACCGATTCGCGAGGCCGATGTAATTTGGAGTAAGCGTATTTGGAGAGCAATAGATCTTCGTGAAAAAATAAACCGTCCCTTGTATTATCCATTGGACGAATTTACAAATCCAGACCCTGAAACAGGTGAAGTAGAATGGGTGCGTCACGAAAACAGATGGAGTTTGTGGACGATTATTCGTCAACATATTATATCTGGTGACTTGACGTTATATTCAGATTATAATCCGGTAAGACCGCAAATCAAAGATGGTGACCAATTCAAATATCCCGTGTTACCAGAACCGGGTAAAGGTTACTTTACTGATTCTGTTTATCGAAAAGATTTGCTCTTTTATTTGGCGAAACTAGGTCCTAAGCCACTCGATCCTTATTTAAATCGTTTTGGTCAGGACTCGATTGGTACCGACGGAAATCCAGTTTATCCTCCAAGGGATACATTCTGGTTTACATCTGAAGACATCATTCAATACCGTCTAAAAGAAGACTGGTTTTTCGACAAAGAGCGTTCGGTTTTGGATGTACGTATCCTCGGTCTAGCACCTGTCAAGTATGCTACTGATAATAACGGGAATATTCAGGGAACGCGAACCATGTTTTGGTTGTATTTTCCTACTGATTGTCGTTATGTCTTTAACAACTACTTCGTGTACAACGAAGACAATGGGTCACGCTGGATGAGTTTTGACGATCTCTTTATGAAAAGGCGATTCAGTTCGTTTATCTACAAACAAGAGAATGTGTATGATCGTAAGATTGAAAAATATCAAGTCGGTGTAGATGCTTTACATGAGTCGCGAAAAATTACCGAAGAGATTCGTAATTTGGAGCATGACGTCTGGAGTTATTAAATCACCACATAAGATGAATTAGAAAGGCTGCTTTAACGAGCAGCCTTTTTTATTGTTGTCCGTTTATGATCAAGTTTATTCTGGACACATTAAAAAGTATGGGGAGAACAATTAGAAATCACTAGTTTCCAGTAAAAGTGAAATAAACCTCTCGCGGTACTCGAGGTGACGCAGGGTTTGGATTAATTTCGAGGTGGTGAGCTTCAGTATTGGAACGCGTTCCAATACTACTTACAATCTAATTTTACTATCATCAAGCACTGCCCTCCTCTATCTATTCATCTCCATAAAATGGTTATAAATAATTCTCCGATCAGTTTTCATGCACTTCTCATTCAATAATAGTTGTATTTACTTAACGGCTAATACCTGTACAGCGTATATGAATAGTCAAATTACTGCCATAAAACTACTCTTGTAAATCGTGTATATGCGTTGGGTTGACCCAAGCGGCATTCATTCATGGTTAAAGAAAGTATGACTGATCATCGCATCAAGTACATCTTTCCCCAGTTCTTTTTAAAGTGTTGATCAGCGCCAGAAGAGCGGTGTTTGATTGATTCTCCATCAATTTGCGCTTTTACCCGATACAGGTAAACCCCATTCGCTAGTGGGTCACCAAATTCATCGCGACCATCCCAGGCATAAGAAGTGATATTTCTACCAATTCGTATCGGTCCCAGTTCATCTTCGGTGATCTCACGAACGATTTTACCCGACACAGTCATAATTTGAATGATCATTTCATCAGGTAAGCGACTACCTGTTAGAGTAAACACAAACCGCGTCTTAGTAGAAAATGGATTAGGGTAATTCATCAAATGCGTTATTGACGATTCATGAATCACTTCAAATTCCACTTGATACTCCAGATCACCCGATAAATTGCCTGCATTATCCGATCCCTGAACAAGTAACTTATAGGTACCAGAGGTTTCAAAATTGGCATTATAAAGAATCTTGAACCGCAAATTGTCTTCATCTGCAGGAATCCACTGCATAATCTGATTGCCTTGCCCATCAATAAATGGTATGCGGCGCTGCTCACCATTGGGAGGAGTTAAGAAAACACCGAAATTACTCGTGTCCGCGTCCTCATTCATCACTAAAAAGGGATTATCATCTTCGAGAGCAATTATCACTTCCGACTTTGGACTCACAATGTCACCATTAAGGATATGTGTTCCATCAAAAGTAACGTCGAGTATGGGGTTTACATCGTCTTCACTTAACGTAAAAGGAAGCTGTAAAAGGTTATTAAAATGTGCCAATTCAGGTTGATCTTTAAATTGATTTTGCGACCCGTTCACATAAGGATTCACCTCCATCCAGAGCGTATTCTTACCAGCCATTCCTACCGTTGAAAATCGTACAGTATCGCGCAACACTTCTCCTGATCTCAATGAATCCTGTCTATCATATGGAATAGGATGTATATTCTGATCTTCATCAGAAACCCAATAATGGACCAACATGGAATCCATGTCCAGGTCACTAATATTTTTGACATCAATGGCAAAAGCTTTTTCAACTCCCTCCTGCAATGAATCGGTATCTTCAGGCAGCATAACATAACCATTTGTCCCGTCAATTGCGGCCTCTGGTAGCGTTTGATACAACACATGCCAACGATCAATCTGGGCTGGAGTAAAGTCCGTAGAATCAACATAATTTGCTTCCAATCGGAGGTAAGGATATTGATTGGCGGGAAAGATGTTATTCAAATTCAAAATTGAATCATTCATTGTAAACAACGTGTCCAGCGTATTGATAATATTTTGTTGAGCATCTAATCCGTGTAACAGTAACTGAGTAGAATCCATACTGGAAACCTCATCGGGAGACTGCTTCCAAAACAGTGTTTCCCATTCTGCAGCAGGACCGATAATAGTTGAGCGTTCCACACCAAAGTTGGCGACACCAGTCATTGTTTCGGTAAACGTCAAAAACTCGCCCGGGTTCTGAGCAAAAACTTCCTGTGTCGTAGAAGGATCTCCCTTTCTCGTAAAAAATATAAATGCACGATCATCCTGACTACTCGTCATATTTGTAGACCCCAAACTTTGCATCGTGGCAAAAAGAGCAGGATATTCGCTTTGCCAATTACTGAACATGCCTTTATTAGCTCCGTAGACCAAAATATAGTGACCATTCGGTATTTCGTTGAGCAACATGTTTTCAAAAGCTTGAAGCTGAGCAGCTGTATTCTGTCGAAAAATAAAGTAATATTCCACGCGATTTCGACAAGCCCCATTATTATTCACATTTCCAAATTGATGGTCGGCATTCGCGCCGTTGTAATAAGTACCCCAGGGGTCCATCGTAGAAGGATCAATTACAGCCACATGAAGTGAAGGAGCCGTGGAACACAAGTTATATTCGGCCATTTGACCATTAATGCTCCATTTTGTGTCATTATACTGTTGATTATTCGAAGCATTATCGTAAACCTGACACTCTATACTCGCCTGAAGCGGGGTAAACAATCGCTTTCTTGTTGATCGGTCGTATTCGATTCCAGAAAAAGAGCCATTTTTAAATTGGAAAAAGTGATCTTGGCCCCACCCTTTCTTACCTGAAATATACTGGAAAGAATATTCATTCCAATTGAGAACTGAAGAATCTATTGCTACCCGCCAAAAGCAAACGGTACTATCGGTCAAATTTAAAGGCGCTGACGTTCCATTGCTGGAACTTGTCCACTCGTCAGGAAAAACCTCATATACCCCACCCATTCCTGATTTTATAGCATAACGATGAAAAGGACTATCAAACGTATCTGTAGTATCTAATTCGAATCGATACGTATTAAAGCTTGCCGTCGGATTAATTGTAGACGCCTTGACAACGACGGAGTCATCAGGTACAACTGCATAATTATCGGGTAATACCGGTAAAATCCCATCAATATCCACAAAGAAATTGATCGTAATCTCGTTATTTCCGAAGTCATCATATAATTCAGGAACAAAAGAAGGTAAATCCGCGGCAATTCGAAATTGATTCATGCCCATCCCTATATTTGCTTGAACCGGCATCGTGAAGGAAAAGGTATCCTTGTAGTGCAAACCATTAATAGATTGCTGATATATAGAATCAAAACTCGCATTGGGGAAGTCACGTTCAACAACGAGCGAGAACGTATCCGTAATGCTCTTACCTAAATTTGTGAGCACAACGTTCACCGACAATGAGTCCGTTTCTAGATTGATATCCTGCGGTTCAAAGAAAACATCCTGTTTAGTGAGGTCTATTTCTGGCTGTCCGTGCCAGTTTAACCTTAGTGCGGGGTCACCGTGCAACGTCATCTGAGTTACGGTAGCTTCCATGAGAAAATTTGAATTAATACTTTCAACCTCCGCAATGGTATTTTGAACCTGATCTCCCATGGTAGATCCATAATCTTCAGGACTCATTTGCTGATACAATAGGTTTGAATATTGATTGAGGTAAGAAGCAAACCCCAGCTTGACAGAGGAAATAAATCCAATAGCCCCGAGATTTTCAATCAGCACAAAATCTTCTGAAGTAGAAACATTATTCGATTTGAAAATATCCCCCGTGTAACAACGATTGCCGATAACCATCGTGTATTTACCGCCGTTATTCCAATTGGCTGGTTCATCGATGCTCTGATCAAAACCGTTGGCTGTAGCATGTCCGAAAAATGTCATGAGAGACACTCCATTCTCAAGATACTCATTGACCTCTGTAGTCAAAACTGGATTAAAAGGATTCGAAGTTTGTTTGAAATAAGATGTTACAAATCCACCAAACTCCTCTTGTTCAATCAACCCTTTCATTGTATTCAGGTAATTTCTAAACAAAGCTTGCTCTGAAGCATTAATTCCACCACCAAAATGCAAGACTTGTTTTTGCCATTCCTTATTCGGTTTATTGTAGACGTCATTTTGATTTTGAGCCAATTCGTAAGATTTCATTTTTTCCAGGTAGAGAAGCAGTTCCTGATTATTATTAGCCGCGATCCGACCTGTTGGTATGGCCGGTCGCCAACTGTTCGGTGTACCGTCCCATTTTCCTGTGATGCAAACATCTCCCGATGGATAGCCGTAACTTGGCACCAAGTTACGAGTTGCAACAGAAGGGTTTTTACGTGGGCTTCCACCACTATTGTTGTTCGGATCACTCGCCTCTGTAATCCCTTTACCTGCCAGAAAGAGAGCACGTGGTTTCGCCGTACTCAAATTGTATATGTAGCGTGCCAACCGCCGAATCCCGAGAATATGTTTGGGTACACCACCTCCAAATTGCATCCAAAGATCACCTACTTCACACATAACTACGTTGTAATTTCCCCCTTGCACTGAAGATCGATAACTGGCATACTCAGACGCACTGGTAATCATGGATTCGTTATAGATCAAGATATAGGCTTCTTCTAAATTTTCTGTTGAGTAATCAATAAATTTACCGTTTCCATTGACCGGAGATAAAGAAGTGATTTGAGTAATCTCTGATGCACTCTGACCGAATAGGTTTTGACGATTTGATACAATCGAATTAGGTATCAATCCTTGCCACAATCCTCCACTATTGACAAAAGGTATTTTCCGGGGTACATCTCCTCCTGTTACATAAAAAGATGGAGAAGATAAGTTAGCATTCTGAAAGTCGACCCGAATTTTGGCTTGCCCTGAATTGTTCACGAGCTGTACCTCAATCGTTGATGCATTGTCCATATCAGGTGTGCGCGGGTATTCTAACGAAAGGTAATTCACTGATTGAAAGTCCGTCGCCGCACCTTGATCTCCTATAATTTTGAAATAGACATTCGTCGTACCATCATTGAGTTCAGCAATAGAAACCGATTCGTTCACTACAGTTTGACGATAGCCCGTAAAAATTTCGTCGTGTAGTACCAGATTGTTAGAACCGATTTCCCATACTAAGTGGTGATTGCCTTGCCCCGTATAGTTCGCGTTGGAATTGGCATTCGATTTGGCATGAAATTCAACAGGGGGAGCTCCTGGGACATCGTAGAGGGAGGGGGTTTGCATGGCAATTGTCTTTGTATAATTAGAGGCTCCGTTATAATTCGGGCTTCCCCAACCTTCACCTGGCGAATAATACGATGAATATGATTTATTTTGTGAAAATCCACCGTAATAATAGCTATTGTAATCAACCTTTGACGTTTGCCATACATAATCATCTGGCGTAAAAACGGAAAAGTTAGTCGCCGTTTCTTCTACGAAACGTTCTGTTGCACCCGATGTCCATGTCAGAAAATAATAAAGCGTATCGTTGTACAGCGAATAAGCAGGATTTCCGATTTCATCGGGATTGTCGTAAAGCAAGGAATCGAGCCAACCATCATTTCCCTCCGCAATAAACTCAATATAATCACCAGTGTCAAAACTACCATCACCGCCATCCTCCACATAAAGCGGGACTTCCTCTTCTTTTCCAAAAACCTGATATTGATCTGGTTGGACACTCGAAACAGGAACTCCTGCTTGTTGAAGCGTTGCATGAGATATACGGTATATCCCTTTTTCACTGACACCAAACTTGTAATAGGACTGATTGTAATCGACCCACTCATTTCCATAAGGCTGAGCCCTCATAGAAATGACCACACCCAAACAAAAAACAAAGGAGAGCAGTCGCATCATGATTTACTAATCGTCGTTCAATCCAAATTTAAGGGAAATAACATGAGAAAACAACGCTTCGGACTGATTTCCAATATTTGTGAAGGCGTAATCAAGGGTTACTCCTTTGAAAGTGACGCCCACCCCTACATTGGGTTGAAATACCATATTCTCAGAATCGTCAAAATTTTTGACATACTGAAAATTATTGACACCCGTGCGCACTTCCACGATATCTCTCCAACCAATAGAAATGCCCATCAGTGGATCAATACTAATGAAGTTCGTTTGGACCAATGTATTTCTGCGACCATCCGTAGTAATTACAGCGTTAACTTCGGGGGTAACGTAAATATCGTGCCAACCTGTATTGATTTTCCGTTGTGCTGCCAAAATCAATCGCGGGAGGGTTAATTCCAAACCATTCTCCGGAATCTCATTACCAGTCTCTAAAAAAACCTCCTTCATTTCGCTGTCGAGGGAATAGATCCAGGCGTTAAATGTAGATGTTACGTCGCGAGCCATGAGTCCAAATCTCCAATTGTCATCAGGCTGGTATTGTGCACCTGCATCAATTCCAAATCCCCAGCTTCTCGCAAAATCACCGGCGCGACGATGAATAATTTTTACGGTTCCCCCAACACTCAACCCTTCAATCGGCATTTCACGTCCGTAAGAAAATAAAAAGCCGTAATCAGCCGCCGTAAAAAGGGTAATACGATCGTAATCTATATTACCTTCGTTGTTGATCAATTGAGTGGTATTCGGAATATCGTCTACACCGAAACGAATCGCAGCAAACCCCACTGTACTTTTTTCATCGATGCTATGCGCCAGCCCCAAATAATCATATTTAGCAATACCTGCGAAATATTCAGAATGCATCAGACCAACGTCCAATTTATTTTTTACCCCTGTGAGTCCTGCCGGATTCCAATATGTCGATGTCACATCATTCACACCAGCCACCATAGCATTACCCAGACCAAGCGACTGCGCCCCTACTCCTATTTGCAAAAACTCATTGGAATATTTAGGAGCCACTGTGCCATCATCCTGCCCTAGACTGTATAGTGGAAGAACAACGACTAGTGTCATTAAGTATTTGGAAACTTGTTTAAACATTTACCTTCAAAAACTGTAAAATTGCAGAAAAATTGTATAATCCTCAAAAATAATTGGCCGTGATTTTGCAAGAATAATCTAAATTCGGTGAAAATGACATTCGACAGCATTCAATACAACCTATTTTTTGTTTCTTTGTGACATGTTCACAGTAGCCAATATCTTTACGGGATGCAACCTTTTAGCGGGAGTGCTGAGTATTATATTTACTTTTTCCGGACGATTGGAATGGGCCGTTCTCGCTATTCTTATCGGCGCTCTTTTCGACTTTTTTGATGGTTTTATGGCGCGATTACTTAAACAGCCTAGTGAATTGGGAAAACAATTAGATTCTCTCGCAGACCTGGTCACTTTTGGAGTTGCTCCAGGCTTAATTGTTTTTGTGCTGCTCATTTTGTCTGGCGCCTGGGACATCATTCTCGAACAAGGGGGTACACTGAATGATCTTTGGTTAGAGGGTACAATGGGATACAGCGTGCATTACTGGGTAAGTGTTTTTCTCAACGATCTGGTGGGCAACCAACATCCAGGTTACATCAATCATTTTTACGGATGGTATTATTTCTTGCCCTTTGTAGCGCTCTTCATTCCCTTTTTCAGCATGTTTCGTTTGGCAAAATTCAATATTGATGAGCGTCAATCCACTGGTTTTATTGGATTGCCGACACCAGCCAACAGTATTTTCTTCGCTTCTTTTGCCTTGCTGCTCTGGGATGGTTTCGATCAAGATAACTGGAAAGCTGTGATCTCCTTAACACTTATTAAAGATCAGATACTCATGACTTTTGTGGTGGTCTTTTCTGTTTTATTGATTAGTGAAGTCCGCTTATTCTCTTTAAAATTCACTCATTTTGGCTGGAAAGGTAATGAATTGCGCTACCTCTTCTTACTCTCGGCTGCAATAATTATTGCACTTTTATATGTTTGGGCTTTACCAATTATTGTACTTTTGTACCTGATACTATCAATCGTATCCAATTTATTAAAAACGCATAAAAATTAGATTATGAAATTCAAAGCTGAAATCGATATAATGCCACAAGATGCACTATTGGACCCACAAGGTAAAGCGGTTTCGCACAGCATGAAAACAATTGGTCTTGCTGAGATCACTGACGTGAGAATCGGTCGTCATATTCAATTGTATGTTGAAGCATCAAACGAGTCTGAAGGAAAAGAAAAAGTGACGGAAGCTTGTAAGAAACTACTAGTGAACCAGGTAATGGAACGTTTTGAATTTACGTTAGAAGCTGTTGAAATGGCTTAAGCAACTGACATCTAAGAGCAAAGCTTATTAACAGAACTCATTTAAGGTATTTTTCAATGGTAATGTGCAAATCGAGTCCTCTTAGCTCGTTACCTTGCGCAACAATATATCCTTCTTCATTAATTAAGAACGAATAAGGGATACTGCGAATGCCATACATTTTCATAACTGATTTCTTGCGATCCCAGACGTGACTTTCCCACTTCAAATCATCTTGTTTAATGGCTTTTTTCCAGTCCTTCGCTGTTTTGTCTAATGAGACACTGAGGACAACTAATCCATCTCCATTGACGAAGTCAACATCTTTATACTTGTTATAGGCTTCTACTACATTGGGGTTCTCTTTTCGACAGGGTCCACACCATGAAGCCCAGAAATCTAGCAAGATCAATTTGCCTTCATAATCAGATAGAGAAATTTCTTGCCCCTTAGTATTCTCCAGTGTAAAACCTATGGCCCGTTGACCATTATCCGGTTGAGCGAAGTAGATTAACGGAACAAAGAGAAATACACATAATAATCGCATAAGACTAACATTTAATAGTAAAGATAAGCAATAATCCTTTGGCTCCAAATACATAGATTTTATCAGACCTAAATCATTTGTTCTCCTCCCGATCTACTTTATGTCTCAAAGGAATAGATGAATCGTAGTTCTTTAACTCAACAATTGCAGCTGGCAAACTATACCCTTCAGCAAGTAGAGCAGATACTACATCATTCATAACCTGTGACCGAATGCTATAATGAGCCGCACTTTTCTTGATTTTTGAGGTATCAACCCAAAATTGCACTTTAATATCTATCGTGTTAGGAGCCAACTCATTGATCATAACTGTCGGTTGTCTATCCTGCTGAAGCACACCCTCTGCTTCCATTAATGTGTCGAAAATAAGTGCTATCGCATCTGTGGGGTTGCTTTCATACGCAATCCCAATTTCAAATTCGTACCTGAGAAAACCGTCGATTGTGTAATTTTGAAGCGGATTTTTAAGAATTAAACCATTTGGTAAAAATACATCTTTTCCATCGGGTGTTTTTATGAGCGTTTCACGTATACTGATGTCTTTTACAAAGCCGATAAGACCATTGATCTCGATCAAGTCATCGAGCTTAAATGGACTCTTAAAAGCGAGAATAATGCCAGCTAAGAAATTTTCTCCAATATCCTTTAACGCAAATCCAATCACAAAGGTAAGAATCCCTGCACCTGCTAAAATTTTAGTTGTAAAAGCATTCAATCCGAGTAAATAAAGCGTAATAAATACAATGATTGTTTTCAGTAGAAAACTAATCATTTGCGAAATAAATGTTGCCGTGATGTGATTAGGGGATTTATGGGTCAAGCGCTTTCTCACTCGCCTTTTAATAAAATTAGCTATTAAAAATCCAATTAAAAAGAACAGGAGTGTCAACCCCAGGTTGATGTAATTCGCCTGCAAATAGTTCGCAAGCGTATCGTAAAATTCCATGGCGTTTTTCATAATTTATCGCTTATTGGTCTTCGCTGTTATCTTTCGAAGATGGTTTGTAGTTGTCCATTTTATACTGCTCCTTATAAGTACTCCCTATAAAAAACGATGGTTATTATTCGAGCGCCTTTAGCCTTTCCTTTCCTTCGGTATATCCCTTTTTAATGAGTGCTTTAATTTGCCCCATATCCGACCTTTTAAAGGAGGAAAGATCTGGTTCGATGGTGAAATCTGCTTTTTGAACATGCAATTTACCAGAGTTCTTGATCAGGAAATGAAAACTATTGAGCAGGACATCCAAGATGTGTTTCGGTTTCTTATACGTGTGTTTCGCGTTTAGTTCTACACCAATAATATACTCAGCTCCGAGGTCACTCACGGTAGAAATCGGTACATTTTCTACAACTCCACCATCCACGAGCATTTTACCATCTAAATCAACAGGGTGAAAGATTCCTGGTATGCACATACTTGCCATGACTGCTCTGGCAACTGAACCACTATTCAAAACGACCTTCTCTCCAGTAGAAATGTCTGTTGTGACAATAGCCAATGGTATTTTCGCATCTTCAATTTGCTTATCTCCCAAATACTTTTGAATCAACCGTCCCAATTTATCGTTAGATAATAAGCCGTAGCGCGATAAAGAGACTCCACTGATATCCATCCATTTTAATTCCGTGGCAATCGCTTCAATCTCGTCCCAGTCTTTACCAAAAGCGTAAAATGAACCCACCAGTGCACCTATGCTCGTACCCGCTACGTATTCCACATCAATTCCATGTTCTTCAATGGCGCGTACAATACCAATATGTGCAGCTCCTAACACAGCTCCACCACCAAGTGCTAATCCAATTTTATTCATCGTTCAGTTACATGTAGTATGATCAAATATAAAAATACAATTATTGTGGAAATTCAAGAAGTCAATATGAGTGAACACTACTTGTATTTTGTTATTTATTGTGAATCTAATTTTTTACCCTCCCGTATACTGTTGAGATTGGTCATTTTAATAACACCTGAAAAAGCATCATTAGCACAATAAAAATGGTTGCAATTGACGCCACATGTTTTTTTTTGGCATTTTCCAAAGCATCAGGCAGGAGATCAGCAAATACCATCCAAATCATCGCTCCGGCAGCTAAACCTAACCCTATAGCGAGAAATGGTTTAAAAATAGAAACAAAAAGAAATGCAGGTATGGCTAAAAAAGGCTGTGGTAAACTCGATACAATACTCCACCCTGCCGCTTTCCAGGTACTCATACCTTTAGGGATTAATACCAAACTTATCGCGAGTCCTTCTGGAATATTGTGAACAGCTATAGCGGCCGACATAAAAAGACCAAAATCATCTCCACCCCCGAATGACACCCCCAGACCTACACCTTCCGCGAATGAATGGAGGGTCATAACTCCTATAATTAACAATGCTTTTCGCGCATTTGCTCCCTGAAGATTTCCAACCGATAAATCCTTGTGTTTGGTCAACCATTGTTGGCTTAAGCGTATAAATACCAACCCGATTATAACACCGATCAATGTTCTGTAGAGGCTGTACTCGATTCCTTCATTGATGAGTCGAAAACTTGCCGCCAACATGATTCCTGATGCAACAGCACCAGACCATCCTAACCATTTTTTCTGCATTTTTTTCACAAAAAAGAAAGGAATAGCCCCAAAACCAGTCGTTATCGCAGTAATTAGCGCATAAGTGAATACACGAAAAATAGGCTCGTCAAACATGAATGATTTTCGTGCAAAATTAAAACTATTTCTTTAACCAATGTGATCAATGGATCGGCAGTCCCTACTTAAAGCAACTGATCTAAGTGATGAACTAAAATCGCGATCAAGAGTATTAAAACGAACAAGTTCTTCAAACCAGAATACTATACGTTTCCGTTCAGAAAATCAGAAAAAAATTACCAAAGTCCATACTTAATAGAAATAGCTCCAATTTGATCTGCAGAGCAACTTTCGAGTTCATCAAGCGCTTTCACTAATTCACGGTACCTTTCTTTTCTATGAAAATTATTAGGATCATCATTTTTGAGTCTGTAATACTCAGCATGTATAGCATTAAGCAGTTTTATTTCAGCTTTAACACTAGACCTATTAAAAATAGCTGTTATCCATTTCGAATAAGAATTAGCAAAACTTCCATTTACAGAGAGGTCAACATGTTTATAGTGATTATTTGCTCTTAAGTCACTTTCTACAGCTCTATTTTTTTTGATTAAATAATACTGGTTTTGTTTATTAATAAAGTTTGCATTTTTAATCGAACCCCATGCTTCACTAATCATATTGTGATAATAGTCATATTTTGCCTGTCGTGTTCTTAAAGAACCATAGTGATTCGGACGATAATCATAATCACCTCCATTCGAATAATCTATTGTAATCGAATATGAAATTATTTCAATTTGATTATAGCTAATGTAACTTTGAGCACTCAGATCAAGGGTGGTCAAAAATATAAGTCCTAGCATATACTTCTTCATGCTTTCGTAGATTAGATTGTTTTTATCATATAATAGTGAGATACGTTTATAGAGTTTAGTTGATCAGCTTGGTTTTACTACGTTCATCTAAAACGAAGGAATTACTCTGTTCATCGATCATAAGTCCCCATCGTTGTAAGTTTGGCAATTCTAATTGGCGCTCTCTATACTCATCTGGTGTCATAATTGGAATACTGTAAACGATTGGATAATAACGTTCGCATTCAGAACAAGTGAGCAATCCTTCATAAATATCTTGATTCTCATCTTCATTGAAAACACTGATCTTCAGGTCGTGCTTATCAAAAGGACAACAGAGCTTTTCTAATATTTTTCGTTGCATACTACCGATTTTTGTGTTGTATTGCGCAAATATAATCTTCTACAGCCTGAGTAGGATCATCTGCGTCCAAAATCCCTGATATGATGGCCACCCCATCAAAATCAACACCTTCTAAATGACTCGTATTCTCAGGACTCATGCCTCCAGAGAGGAATATGTGGAGATCGGTGATTTTTCTGGCCGCTTCAATATTTTCTGGCCTGACAATTTCACAGGTATCAACCGAACTAGAAGGAAAGACTGAACAAAAACTAATATATGCGAGTTTCTGACGATCTGCCCATTTGATCTTGTCCAAGTCATTGCTAACCGTGATACCGATAATCTTACCCTTCAAAACTCCCGCTATATGATCAAAATCAGTGGGTATCTCGTCAAAATGAACACCATCAAGATCAGCATCCATTGCCATTTCCCAATCCTCATGCATGAGCACAGGCACATCAAATTTCTGACAAAGCTGCTTCACTTTTCCGAGAAATTCGCTTTTCGATGCAACTGCTACATGATCATCCCAGTGATTCCAAATCTGTACTATGCTTAAACCTCCTTTTAGTGCTGCTTTCAGTTTTTGAAGCAAAAGTAACCAGTCTCTTTTAGGATCAATGACCAAATAAACACCTGCTAATTATTTCATGTCCATCCCGCTTTAATCGCTTTGAAAAATGCCGTCCAATAAGGATCAATTCCGTCAAACGAAAAAGCATCAGTTACTCCGTTTCGAATCATATTTCGTTTTTGATCCTTGCGAAAAGAGCCAATTGCTGTAGCTCTAATGCCTTCCTTATTCAGTCCTTCGATAAGTAACTCAACCGATTCCGGTGATACCGCCATTAACATACAGCCGGCACCAACAGAACATAACGGATCAATATTGAATAACTCAGCGATTTGTTGTGTCTCCCCTTCGACTGGAATTACGTCGGCATTAATATCAAAGCCAAGTCCAGATGCTTGTGCCATCTCATCGATTGCTCCTAAAACGCCACCCTCTGTAACATCGTGCATGGCGTGCAAATCATCGTTAGGAGTTAATAGTTTTACTGCTGCCTGACTTTCCTCCAGGACCGATAATTTCCAGAAGTTGTTCGCTGCTTTATGTTGTATATCTTCGCCTAATTCTTTCGTCACCTTAGTTGGAAAAGCTCGACTCAAAAGTGAACTTGAGGAAAGTGCTGCAGATTTCGTTGCAATGATCACATCACCTGCTTGACAATGATTACTCGTCATTATTTTGCCTTTTGGGGCTGACAAAAACATGGTTCCACCTCCGGATATGGTGGATTCCTGTCCTGGAACCTGCCCCGTATGTCCACCTGTAATCGCTATGTCCAGGTTATCACAAAGCTGATCAATTTCACTCCAGTAGGCATTAAATTGATCCCTCGAAAGACTAGGAGGTAAATTTAAAACGAATTGTGCGTGTTGCGGTGCAAAGCCAGTTGTACACATATCGTATACCAACAAATGCACTGATAACCACGCTGAAACCTTCATCCCTAGAGCAGGAATCAAAGAAAGTGGATCACTCGATACCGCGAGTTCTCGGTTATGTCCCAGATCTATCACGCTTGTGTCTACACCAAATTGAGGTCCCTCCACAATATCTCCACGTTGTGCTCCCAGTCGATTGAAAAGATCTGCTTTAAAGACTTCAGCACTTACCTTTCCTGCTTGATCTTCAAATGCACCCATTAGACATCGTTTAATTTAACATGAAAACCAAAAAAATCACCGTATGGAACGTGCCACTGTTGTTTGGGAAACCATTTAGGGAGCCCGGTGACATTCCATTCAATCGTGTAGTCACGATCAGGTATCGCTTCTGCAATAAGTGATTTGAGCGATTTAGGTGTATAGAATTTTGCCGTCACATAATAGTTGTTTCGACCTACAGCTTGTTGAACTTTTCTTCGCACCAATTTAGGGGTATTTCTATTCATCATACCGAAAATGATCCCGTACTTTCCTACACGAACAGCTTCACGTATTACCTGTACCGGATTTTTATAGTATTCGAAAGTCGTAACAAAAGCCAGTGCATCAAATGTATGATCTTTGAAAGGCATGTAATGAGAATCAGCAAGAACCAGATCTCCGCTAAAAAGCTGTCGACCTTGAGCGAGCATAAAAGGAGAAATATCTCCACCAGTGGCATCAATGCCAATCTCATCCCACCAACGCGTAAAACGAGTAGTTCCACAACCAAATTCTAATAACGTTTTGACGCGCTTATCTTTCTTGATGAGACCCTCCAGTGTTCTCTTTTGCCAAACCTCCTGCTCTTTATACGGCCCATCATAATAATCTTCGTAATGGTCGGTATTATCCCGATTAAAGAACCACTCTTTTCTCCCTTGCCAGTTTCGAAGCTCACCATCATTGGCTAGTTCAAATTTTTTTTTGGTAGAAATTTCACCCATTGTATCTCATTTTACATTTTATAAAACCCTCAAAGATCACTCTTTCTAAATGACTAGTACATCCAGAACGCAACCACTTTTTGCGACAGTCATGTACACCTTTAATATAAATCTTAGTTTTTAAATATATACAAAACTCTCATTTAAGTAAAATAACTCGTCACTGTTTTTATAAATAGTCACCTACAATCTGATTTGATTTACCATAAGGGAACATCTGTTGATTCTTTAAGTCCGCAATATGTTCAATGGATCTATTGAATATTCCTTAGAATTGCACTGGTATTCAAAACCTTAAAAATACGGATTCGAACCATTACTTGATAATACACCAAAATACTTGAGTTCGGCTCAACACCATATTTATCCAGATTGTTTTTGATAGACATCCGTTGTTTTTTTTACATCAAAGACAACAGGTACTTTTGACAAGCACTATTCTATTACCAATCGAATTACCGCTTTTTGATCACCTGATAAAATAGTAATCAAATAAGTACCCGCAGGTTCATTTATGGAAAGATTTAACGTATGCGCCTGGTGAATTGATTTCGCATCAATTAATCTTCCCGATAAATCGCGAATTGAAACTTTGGCCGTTTTGTGAATGGAACCAAGATCTACAGAGAACTCACCCTCACGAGTTGGATTAGGATAGACAAGAAATTCATCTCCAAAAGTATTTTCATCTATCCCAACGGTCGTTATAGAGACACAAGAAGTAGTATCAACACAGCCATTTTCGGTTAATTGAACAGCGTAATCACCGTTCCCTGATGCTGTAAAGGTTTGTCCCGTTTCACCAGAAATCGGTGTAAAATTATCATTACAATCCAACCATTGATACGTTGCATTTGTATTATTAGCGGCTATCGTTAACTCCGACGTTGATGTAGTTAAATCTGACACACTATTGATGGTTAAGTTCAACGTGACTACAGAATCACATCCCCCTGAATTAGTGAGCGTCGCAGTATATGTTCCTGTTGAGTTATAAGAATTTCCATTTGCCTGCCATATAAAACTATCGCATGAAGTAACGGTTTCAGCCCCGGTATTCGGTACACACTGACTCAATTTATGAACATAGATATCAGAATTACCAGCTGATGTTAAATTAGCTACTCCTGGTCCCGGATCAAAGTCCGCTGTATTTTCAAAATAACCCGTCGTGTAAACATTTCCCGTACCATCTGTTGTGATGGAATAGCTTTCATCTAAATCTCCACCTCCAATGCTTTCTGCCCATATAAAATTCCCATTTCCATTGAGCTTTTGAATATAAGCATCATAAAAACCAGCCGTTAAATTGGTTACACCTGATCCAGGATCAAAATCAACAGTACCTCTAAAGATACCTGTTGAATAGACATTTCCTTGATCGTCTGTTGTTATAGAATAACCTTCATCAATATTTGTGCCCCCCATACTTTTTGCCCATACAAAATTGCCATTGGCATCCAGTTTTTGAATATAAATATCAAAAACACCAATACCGGCGAGATCAGTCACCCCCACTCCAGGGTCAAAATCCACAGTATCACCAAAGAACCCCGTTGTATATACATTGTTTGAGCCGTCAATTGTTATGGATATTCCACTATCATCAGCTGTGCCACCTGCTCGGCGTACCCAGACAAACCCCCCATTAGGATTGAGCTTTTGGATAAAAATGTCAAAATTACCAGCAGACGTCAAATTACTCACTCCCGAACCAGGGTTGAAATCCGCTGTATTACTGTTAAAACGGCCTGTTGAGTATACGTTCCCCATATTATCTGTTGCTATAGAAATTCCTTTTTCGATACTCGTCCCGCCCATACTTTTTGCCCAAACAAAATCGCCATTAGCATCCAGCTTTTGAATAAAAATATCATAATCACCAGCAGAAGTTAAATTGAATAATCCTGGACCGGGATCGAAATCTACAGTATTACCCCGAAAAATACCTATTGTATAAACATTCCCTAAGGCATCTGTTGTTATGGATTGTCCCTGATCATTATCTGCTCCCCCCATTCTCTTGGCCCAGACAAAATCGCCATTGGCATCTAGCTTTTGAATAAAAACATCATAAATACCAGCGGAGGTCAAATTCGTAATTCCTGGTCCAGGGTCGAAATCTACAGTGCCCCCAAAGTAACCAGTTGTATAAACGTTCCCAGCGTTGTCAGTTGTAACGAACACTCCCTCATCTATACTTGTACCTCCAATGCTTTTAGCCCATACAAAACCACCATTGCCATCTAATTTCTGAATATAAATGTCACGATCACCTTCTGCTGTTAGGTTAGTCACTCCCGAACCAGGGTTAAAGTCTACCGTGTTTTGAAAACTCCCCGTAGAATAAATATTACCAACGTCATCCGTTGTAATAGACACCCCCTTATCATACCCAATACTCCCGGCACCTTTCACCCATTGAAAACTGGGCTGTTGTGCAAATAAAAAAGCCGCACTTAAAACACATAAAATTAAAAGCAGTTGTTTCATATTATTTTTATATTACTCCTATCCATTGTATAAAAAAACCAACATTTAGTCAATAAAATTCGCCTCACCACCGCTTTAAATTAAGTATAATATTTTAAATGAAGAACTGCACAAAGCATAATTGATCACTTGAATTAAGGTCGTAGGAGTACTTTAGACATGCTATTTTTCATTTATTAATTCTTACAACATAGTGAAAAAAATGACTAATAACGTTCCAGGAAACACAAATACAAATGATGCAATGCGAGCAAAGTTAAACATGGGAGTTTGTCGTTTAAAAATAAATGTGATTAAAGGAATCAAAAGGAATAGTTGAAAGAGCGGAAACCAATTAAAGATGGATCGTTTCCTTATTTCTTCGTAACTTTTCACCTCCGTTTCATCATATATACTGTCATAATTCAACCGCTTCCCAGTTCTAAAAATGGGAGAATAAGTGATTTCAAGACTTTTCTCCAATTGATCCCACCAACTCAAATAAGTGGGAGTGAACATATACCCTTCTACGTCGAGCACTACATGGCCCGTATAATCCCAATCTCTATTTACTTCCCAAGAACTTTCCGTTAGTTTTTTAGTAGGACCATCCACCAAATGTTCAATTGTTGTGATTATGGCCATGATTGTGCAGAAGACGACGACAGCTTTAAACAAAAACCATGGTGTTCCGGAGGTTATTCGCTCATAAAACTCATCGTTTTCGCGTTGTTCTTTTTCTTTTTTCTGTCGTACCTTTTCTGCCGCTATTCTCAGCGACTCTTCCCGATTTCTGTTTCTGGTCATAACGTTTTACTAAAAAGATGTTGATATAAAAATTGACTTGATGACTAAAATGTGTATTAAAACAATAACTCAGATGTCAAAATTAACGATATAATTCAAATTGAAGTTTAAGAAAGGATGATTTATCATGTTTCATTAGGTTTAATATTAAGTTGTGCATAACAAACCAAACGCTCGTTTTGAATACCTATTATACGTTTATAGCTAGTTATTCAGATGCTTTCAAGTCTTGAAATATTTTTTCAATACAATGCAATATAGGTATTCGATTAAACAAAAGCTGATAAAAAACACTTCAAGGCTTTTACAACCTTGAAGTATCTAATCACCAATTTATTAGATGGTAATTCTTTGTAAAATATGATTTTTTTACAGCTGATTATAGCTAACACCCTATAAATAAGCCGTATAAAATTTCGTTGAACACTTTAATGAGCTTATCAGTTATGCTAACTATGCATCATTTTTAATGTTTTACCTTTTTATGAAACGAGCTGAAATTTCCTGATCTTCACTAGCAATCGTATATATTCCAGGTTCCAATGAAGAGATATCAACTTGTTCATTTTTCACAGCATCTAAGTGCATAAGCTCTTTCCCCACAACATTGATCACCTTCAAATTATAAGCTCTATCAAGCTTTATTTGAATATAATTATCAGCAGGATTTGGAAATAACTTAATCTTCAGCTTATTGTTTTCTGCAATAGAAGTACTCGACTCCTCTTTTACCTTCCAGAGTTCTTCACCATTACTGTTAAAGTTGGCTTTAAAATAAAGACCTCCATTAAACACAGTTAGTTTATCAACGCCGTCAAGGGGAGCGGAATTAGGAGAAATTGCTGGCTGAATGGTTTGCGTACCCGCAGTAGTCCCATCTGTAAACCAAAGCTCACGTCCATTGGTACCTTCATTAGCGATAAAAAACAATTTGTTATTGAAAACTGTAAGGTTCTCAGGTGAAGAATCGCCTCCACTGTTTATGTCTGCAAAGAGTTGTGTACCATTAGTTGTACCGTCCGTAACCCAAAGTTCTTTCCCATTCGTTCCATCATCTGCCTGAAAATAGAGCTTATTTTGATAAACATTAAATGCTAAAGGCCGAGAATTACCGGTGGGATTTATATCAGCTAACATTAAGGTACCAGCACCTGTTCCATCTGTTCTCCATAATTCAATTCCGCCATTTGCTCCATATCCATAGAAATATAAACTCCCATTATATTCACAGGATTGTCTTAGATTCGCAGAAATATTCTTCACTACCTGTGTACCAGAAGTAGTACCATCACTTTCCCAAAGGTTATAATTGCCTGATCCATCTTGAGCATCAAAAAGAAGCTTATTATTGAAAACGATTAAGTCAAAAGGATAATTTGAACCTGAAGGATCAATATCCTTAACCAGTTGCGTACCTGCTGTAGTACCATCAGTTACCCATAACTCGTTGCCATTGGCTCCATCATCAGCAAAAAAATACAACTTACCGTTATATGCTGTGAAATGTTCTGGTTCAGCATCACCACTAGGATTGATGTCTTTGATCATACTCGTACCAGAGGTAGTTCCATCACTTACCCATAACTCACTACCATTTGTTCCATCAGACGCCTGAAAATAGACCTTTGAATCATACTTAGTGAAAAACTCCGGTAATGACCCTCCTCCTGAATTGATGTCTTGCACCATTTGAGTTCCAGAACTGGTTCCGTCACTGATCCATAATTCCTGGCCATTACTCCCATCATCGGCGGAAAAATACACGTTACCATTATGACTCAACATGTCGTGAGGATAACTAGGTCCAGCAGGATTAATATCTATCAGCATTTCCGTATTATTTTCTGTTCCATCACTTTTCCATAATTCCACCCCATTGGAGCCATCTTTCGCGGCAAAAAACAGCTGCGTATTGGTTGCAATAATTCCCTTTGGGGTTGCATCTCCTGTTGGATTAATTTCTTTTACTTGTTCAACGACAAGTTGGCCTTGCACTTGATAAAGTGATGTTAAAATTGTTAGTAATGTAATAGTCGCTCTTCTTATAATCATTAAAAAAATGTTTTTTGTGTTATTATCTGTTCCGTTTAATTTAAAGAATCATTATGGTCAAGACAAAGCGAATACTGGTTTTATGAGGTCATTTAACATACTTTAAAAAAAGTGGCTTAAGATTTCAACCAGGAGGTGCGGGATACGCGGTTATATAACTCTCTCTTAAATGCCGACGGCAAAACCTATGCTCAAATAGTAGATATTTTGCAAAAAAACAGGTGTAAACAACAGCAATATTACATTATTGAACCTTCCAAAGCAAGCCCCCCATTCAACACGAATAGAAAAACAAGCTCAATCTGGCTTACGAAACAGAGCTGAGTCTATTCAATCCCCATACTTCGATATTCCTCAGTACGAGTAGAGCGCTGATGAACTCGCCACCAGAGGCAGCGTTCAATTCCGATACTCGAGAACATGGCAGCAAGCATAATGAACTCCCGCCTTTCCGGACGGTATTAGTGCTTATATGTTAGCTACAGCTTTTATTCAAAAAGGTCTTCTTTATCTAAATCATCAATTGAGTTTTTTCTTGCCCATAGATAAAATATAAAGTGTAACGCTATAAAAATTGCCCAATATATGGCAACCGTAATTGATAGACTTAATTTTTCATACTTTGAACCAAACCCAAGTCCAATCCACAATAGCGATATTCCGTTGTGGATTAAATAAGTTGTTAAATGAAATCTAAATCCAACATCAAATATTGGCAAATATCCTCCCTCTTTTCTTCCAAAATACCAACCTGAAGCGAACATAAGTAATCCGTAAATTACTGCTAAAATTGTAATCATAATTCCAGATTCATTTTCTATCCCATAGCTCAAAAAATATCTAAAAACTATAGTTAATAAGGTTGATGTCAAAGCAAATCTTAATAAGTATGGTGTAATTGTTTTCATTGTTTGTTTAATTTTAAAATGTTTTTGATTTCAGTTGAGAAGAATAGTTTGATATTTCTGTTGACAAATTGATTGAAAAGTTCTTGACCAAGATTTGTCAAATAATAGTACTTTCTGTCAGGACCTTTATTTCCTTCTTTCAATTCATAAGTGAGAACATCAATATGTTCATATTTTCTTAATGCTCTATATAGACTTTGTTCTTCGCAACTTATTGTTCCGTCCGATTTCTTTTCAATGAAGTTTTTAATTTCATCAACGTATCTTTTATTTTCTTGAAGTGCCATAAAAATCCAGAGGGTTAATTGTCCTTTTTTATATGCATTTTCCCAAGAAAGCAATAATTCATTTATTTTTTTATCATCTCTCATTATTACTTTATTTGTATTAAACATCTTGTATAGTACAAAGGTAGTAATACATTTCAATAAACAAATAAATTTCGAATTTTTCGGTTAAATTGTAGCTAACATTAAGAATCATTATTGTCCGATTAAATCGAAAGCTATTCTGTTTTATACTACTTCCTTTCATTTTTTATTCACGCTTAGTTATTATTT
>CAJXMN010000022.1 GCA_913056215.1 uncultured Flavobacteriales bacterium
ATGTTCAATGCTTTTCATCATTTACAACCATCAGATGCAAAAAAACTACTTACTTCAGCAGTTGAAAGTAAATCTCCTCTGCTGATCTATGAAATGGCTGACAATAGTATTCCTTCCGCAATATGGTGGTTGCTCTTGCCTATCTCACTAATCATAGTGTTTATCATGTGTCTTATTTTTACACCTTTTGTTCGACCGCTTACATTTAAGCAATTGTTTTTCACCTACATCATTCCAATTATCCCAATCACTTATGCCTGGGATGGTCAAGCTTCATATCCGAGAATTTATGCAATTAAAGACATTAAAGAATTACTATCAGGTGTAGATCAATCTGAATATTGTATTGAAGTGGAACATTTAAAAAACGACAAAGGAAAGAAACAAGGATATTATATTTTCGGTTATCCTAAAAATGGAAAAAAATGAAAAATAGAATAACAACATTATTTGGAATCGATTACCCCATTATCCAAGCCGGAATGATCTGGTGTTCAGGCTGGGAATTGGCCTCGGCAGTTTCCAACGCTGGAGGGCTAGGTATTATCGGTTCGGGAAGTATGTACCCCGAGATCCTGGATGAACACGTACGCAAGTGCAAAGCGGCAACAAACAAGCCCTTTGCTGTAAATTTACCGTTGATCTATCCCGATGCGGACAAACATATTGAGACGATCATTAAACATGAGGTCCCCATTGTTTTTTCTTCAGCGGGAAATCCAAAAACATGGACGAAGCATCTGCAAGATCACGGTATTAAGGTTGTTCATGTGGTATCCAGCGTCAAATTCGCGAAAAAATCGGAGGAAGCGGGTGTCGATGCCTTAGTCGCAGAAGGATTTGAGGCAGGCGGTCACAATGGAATTGATGAAACAACCACATTTTGTTTAATTCCAATGGTTGCTGATGCAGTTCAGGTCCCTGTTATTGCCGCTGGTGGAATTGGCGATGGAAGAGGAATGCTCGCTGCATTGAATTTGGGTGCTGACGCCGTTCAGATCGGTAGTCGTTTTGTAGCATCCGAAGAGTCTTCAGCACATATCAACTTCAAAAATACAGTTGTAGATACTAAGGAAGGAGGAACAAAGCTCACCCTGAAAGAGATCACACCTGTTCGTTTAATCAAAAATGCTTTCTACGATCAAGTGGCCGAAGCCTATCGAAATGGGAGTAAAGTGGATGATCTCAAAGAATTATTGGGAAGAGGGCGTGCGAAAAAAGGAATGTTTGAAGGTGATCTGGATGAAGGTGAATTGGAAATAGGGCAAGTATCCGGACTCATTGACGAAATCAAACCAGCGTCACAAATTCTCCATGAGATTATCGACGATTATAAGGCAATTCTAGCTGCACAAAATAACGAGGACAAATATAACTTTTAATGATTCATTTTGAACGATTTACGCTGCCTAACGGGTTAAGAGTATTATTTCACAAAGATATAACCACTCCAATGGCTGTGGTGAACACACTGTATGATGTCGGAGCACGAGATGAAGATCCTTCTCGAACGGGATTTGCTCATTTATTTGAACACCTGATGTTTGGCGGATCTGTAAATATCCCGAATTTTGACGGACCATTACAAAAAGCAGGAGGACAAAACAATGCTTTTACCAGTAATGACATGACAAATTACTATGACATTATACCAGCAGAAAACTTGGAGACAGCGCTCTGGCTGGAAAGTGATCGGATGTTGTCACTCGCATTTACAGAAAAGAGTTTAGAAGTACAACGCAGTGTTGTTATTGAAGAGTTCAAGCAGCGTTATTTGAACCAACCCTATGGAGACATGTGGCTGGAATTTCGTCCAATGGCCTACGAGGAACATCCTTACCGCTGGTCCACAATTGGCAAAGACATCAGCCACATCGAAGAGGCTACAATGGAAGAGGTTAAAGACTTTTTTCATCGTTACTATCATCCGGGGAATGCAATTTTATGCATTTCGGGGAATTTTGAACTGAGCTATGTCAAGGACTTGGTTACAAAATGGTATGCCGACATCCCGGGGAGAACAGTTCCGAAAAGATCTTTACCACAAGAACCAGAACAAAGAGGTTATAAAGAGAAAACGATTGAACGCAACGTCCCTTCCGATGCTTTCTATCTCGGGTTTAAAATGCCGGGACGCAACGCACGGCATTATCACGCAGTCGATCTACTTTCAGACATTCTGGGGCGGGGCAAATCCTCACGACTTTACAAGCGATTGAAGAAAGAGAAAGAACTGGTATCTGAAATTAACGCGTATATCCTTGGCTCTTTTGACACAGGGTTACTCATGATCAGTGGTAAACCGGCCGATGGCGTAAGTACTGAAGAAATTGAACCCTTCATCCATGAAATTATTGACGAATTGCAAGAGAAGCCTATCACCGAAGAGGAACTCGAAAAAATCGTCAATAAAGTTAAAACGACCAATGTATTCTCCGAACAGGGTATTCTACCAAAGAGTATTGGACTGAGCATGCATGAATTAATAGGTGATGCCAATGGTATTAATGAAGAAACAGCTAAATACGAAAAAATTACACCACAAGAACTTCAAGAGCAAGCAAAACAAGTTTTAGAAAAAACGAATTGCACACGATTGACGATAAAAGCAACAACAAATGGATAGATTAACAGCACCCCAAATTCATCCGATTAAAAAATTGCAGATCTTACCCCCCTCAGCCTACAAATTGCCAAATGGCGGGGATTTGTTTCACCTTTCTGCAGTGGAGGATGATGCCACAAAAATAGATTTCATTTTTGATGCAGGTAGTAGTAAAAATGAAAAACTGATCAGTCGACTGTCGGGAGAATTACTGTTTTCAGGTACTGCAAAGAAGTCGAGTGATGAACTCCACGAATCAATTGATCGCCTGGGCGGCTTTACAAATGTCGAAATAAGTGACGAAGAGGCCATTGTTTCCGTTCTCGGCTTGCGCGAAAATATTATTCCATTAATAGATATTGTACTGGATGGCATCTACGATGCTCAGTTTGAAGAACGGGAAATCAAACAGCTCATCGCGAGTAAAAAGCAACAGTTCCAGATTGCTATGGAAAAAGTAAGCACACTGGCGCGACGCGAGTTTTTGAGCAATGTATTTCCTGATAGTCCTTATGGTCAATTAACCGACCTCGCTGATTTCGAAGAGATCGATAGGGAAAACCTCTTAACATTTCACCGAACACATTACATTAAAGGATTGCAAAAAATCGCTGTTGTAGGAAACCTCAACGATCAAGAAATTAGCCACGTCATTCAGGCTACCAAAAAATTTGATCGCTCGGAAGATCGCCCTGTACAACAATCCTTCAACTACACACCCCAACAGATTGAAGTAGAGAAAACAGGAGCGGTTCAGACGGCCATACGTATTGGACGGATTCTATTTAATAAACAACACGAGGATTTTATTGACTTCAATGTACTAAACACGATTTTGGGTGGTTATTTTGGGAGTCGCCTAATGACCTCTATCCGCGAGGAAAAGGGGTATACTTACGGCATAGGCTCAGGTGTTGCTCAACTAAAAAATACAGGTTACTTTTTTATCTCCACAGAAGTTGGTGAACAATACAAGGATGCAACTATTGCAGCAATCCAATCAGAAATTGAGCAACTTCAACATGAACTTGTTTCAACTGAAGAACTCGAATTGGTACGCAATTATATTACTGGACAACTCCTCAAAAATGCCGATGGTCCGTTTGCGCAAATGGATCGGTTTTTATCCGTACACAAACACGGTAAAGACCTCTCGTATTACAATGAGATTTTAACTGCTTTAAACAAGGTTACTCCTGAACGAATTAGAGATTTAGCTCAGCGATATTTGAACTGGGATGACTTGATTATTATAAAAGCGGGATAAACTTCTATTTAAAGGCAACTTCACACCCTGTTTAAGCGTTAAAATAAAGCAATTAAATTTACGTTATCTAAGCATGACAAAACTGCTTCAGCACATTGTTCTTATCATCCTCGCACTCGCGACAACATTTTCGTTACGTGCTACACATGGCATGGGTGGCGAAATCACCTGGGAGTGCCAAGGCAATGGCGATTACGTATTTGAACTAATTTTTTATCGCGATTGCAACGGTTTTGAAGTCAACACCAATTTCGAAGAATTACGTGTATGGGGACATCCTTCCGTCAACAGTATTGAAGTTGATTTTGTGAATCGCATCGACATATCCCCATACTGTACTGCAGCAGGAGGAGAAGTTCCTTTTGATTGTGGAACGGGAGTTAGTGGAGGTAACGGCGTAGGTGCAGTAGAGAAAATTATTTATCGCAGTTCACCCGTTACACTCTCCGGAACACCACCTGCGGATGGATGGAAATTGACTTACGAGAGTTTTTCACGTAGTGGAAATTTGACAAACATTACTAATCCCACCAATTATGGTATTACAATCAGTGCTACAATGTTTCCCATCCCAGGCTCTCCTGGCGGTTGCATTGACAACTCTCCCAATTTCTTGCAAGACCCTTATGTAGTAAGTTGCGCAGGAGAAGAGTACAACTATAATCCACACGCTGTCGATGTTGATTTAGATTCCCTTGTTTTTGACTGGGGCGTTCCTTACGACTATTTTCCAACTGGAAATTACAATCCACCAACAAACCCTGCTCCAGTTCCTTTCGAGCCTGGTTTTTCTTACGACAATCCGACGCCAGATGCCACTTTTAACCCAAACAATGTTCCTGCCTCACTGGATGGTCAAACTGGTGCTATGAATTTTACAAGTTTTACACAAGGAAATTTTGCCACGAAGGTACGTGTATCGAGCTACAGAAAAGGGGTCAAAATTTCTACTGTCGTCCGCGAAGTACAGCTCATTGTATCCAATTGCACCGGTTCTAACACCCCACCTTTCGTCGCCCCTCCATTCAATGGTAACATGGATTTCGATACTACTGTTTTTGCTGGAGATCTTGTTAATTTCAACATAGCCTCTACTGATATTGGAAATTTACAAGATGGTTCAGCTCAATCCAATATTATAACCTCTACAGGGTTGATGTATGGGGCAAATTTTACAGATCCTAATAACGGATGTGCTACACCACCATGTGCTACATTAAATAATGCTCCAAGTGCAACAGGTTCGATGGGGGCATCTATGGAATTAAATTGGCAAACGACATGCGACCATTTGGTTGACGCCACTGGTAACGCCAAAGATGAAGTCCCCTATGTTTTTGTCTTTAAAGTTCAAGACGACTACTGTCCGATTCCAAGTGTAACTTATGCGACCGTTACAATAACAGTCAAAAACAAAGAGGTTTTGCCTGCACCTGAGATAGCATGTATTCGAACGGCGCCCAATGGTGACGTCACTATCAATTGGACTCCTGTCTCAGACCCTAACGGCGTATTTGACCAGTATAGTATCAACGCTGTATCTGGAGGCAATTTGGGAAGCGAAAATAATGTTGCAGCATCCAACCACACTGTAACAGGTGTTGGAAATAACGTCAACGAATTTTATGTGTCAACACATTCGGGGTGTGATGGCTTGAGTACCAACAACTCAGACACACTCTCCAATATATACCTCGAACTGAATAATCCCGGAAACGGTGAAGCTGAATTAGATTGGAACGCGCCTTCCTCCACTCCGCTTGACCATTTTGGAGGTTACTACCATATCTATCGCGAATATCCAACCGGTAATTGGAATCTAATTGACTCTGTACCGTATGCTATTACAAATTATACTGATACAATTACCATCTGCGATGCTTTTCTGAATTACCGTATCGTTCTCCCCACGGACAAATGCGATTTCAGAAGCAATACAGAAGGCGACGACTTTGAGGACCAAATAGTACCTGATATACCCAATATTTCCAACGTTAGCATTGACAGCATAACGACAGAGGTCACCATCGAATGGGATGAAAACAGCCAGAAAGATACTTACGGTTACGTCATTTATAAAACAGATAATAACGGGAATTTAGTAGAAGTGGATACGGTTTGGGGAATTGGTAACACTTCCTTTACACATGATCCGACAATAACGGATGGACCGTTACAATATTCTATCGCTGCGTTTGATTCGTGCTCCACAAACAATGTACCGCCCACTTATCAAACCTCTGCTAAAGCAGCACCGCATACCTCCAATTTTTTAACGGCTAACCTCGACATCTGCGATCGAATGGCAAAACTCTCATGGACAGGCTATAAAGGTTTTGAAACGATTATCAACAATAACATTTATGCTCGTCTCAACCAATCCCCTTGGCAAATCGTAGGTGATACGACTGCTAATGCTTATGAAATACCAATCAACTTAGGTGATGAACTTGTCGTGGCCATCGAAACTGTAAGTGGAGACGGAACATCGACGCTTTCAAATATTGATACCATTAAGTTTACAGATGCTGGCGGACCCTCTTATTCTTATCTCAGTGTTGCTACGGTCGATGGTGACGAAGCAGTGGTCAAACACCGCCTTGCTTTAGATGGTGGCGCAGAAACAGTTGTTTTTGAACGTTTTGACCCAGCGATCAATGATTATGAAGTGCTGGCAGAAGCCCAGGTAGGTACTCAAAATGAAATTCCATATGTTGATCAGACAGCAGAGGTTCACCGACGACCTTACACCTATCGTACTGAAGTTATCGACACGTGCGGTCAGTCGCTTGGATATTCAAATATTGGTAAGACTATGTTTCTTGAAGTTCAGACCAATGAAACTCAAGAAATGCATACCCTGCAATGGACGCCTTACGATC
Source organism: uncultured Flavobacteriales bacterium (assembly GCA_913056215.1). Taxonomy (GTDB): domain Bacteria; phylum Bacteroidota; class Bacteroidia; order Flavobacteriales_D; family Crocinitomicaceae; genus Brumimicrobium. The sequence goes on from CAJXMN010000022.1 coordinate 6,755, forward strand.
GTTTTAAAGGAAACCTCAAGGAGTATGCCGTTTATCGCGCTATAGACGGGGTTTACGAATCAACACCAATAGCTGTGCTACCAACTACTCAGCGAACTTATACAGATTCTGTTCAAAGTTTTGGCAGTGTGGATGATGGAAAAATATGTTATTATATCGCTGCGATAGAAGGCAGTAACCAATGGGGGGTTGAAAAACAAAGCTATAGTAACGAAGCGTGCGGCACAATTGCACCGACTATTTATATTCCAAATGCCTTTACAGTGGGTGGAAAAAACCCTGTTTTTAAACCCGTTACAAGACAACACCGCATTAAAAATTATTCCTTTGAAATCTTTGACCGCTATGGTCGCCTCATATTTTCCACTAACGACCCAGCGGAAGGATGGAAAGGCCAGATTGAAGGTAGTTCAAGGTATGCGCGAGAAGGCGTTTACGTTTACCGTCTGTCACTTCGTGATGGTAATGGTTCAGAGGTGCTTAAACATGGACACGTAACACTACTGGATTACAGGTAAGTGAACTAAATCGTCTTACAAGCGCCAGAAAACGTAAATGTTCATACTTATTCCATCGGAAATCAATACAAAATACACTACTTTTGTCCTGAGTTATGCAGGGAGAAGAACAAGAAATGTCTTTCCTCGATCATTTAGAGGAACTACGGTGGCGGATTGTTAAGTCCGTCATAGCCATTTTGGTATTTGCCATCGGTATGTGGTTTGTTAAAGAATGGGTGATTGATCATGTATTTTTATCCATGACAAAACCAACATTTATCTCTTTTGAATACATGTGCAAATACCTCAACATTTGTATCGGTGATATTCCCATTGAATTCCAGTCCAATAAGGTAGGAGCTCAATTTTCTTACGCGCTGCTAATGTCCTTTGTGGGAGGATTCATCATTGCATTTCCTTTTGTTTTTTTTCAACTGTGGAGTTTTGTCAAGCCAGGGCTACGCCAAAACGAGAAAAGTGCCGTCCGTGGCATTACGCTATTCGTAACATTTCTCTTCTTTCTCGGCGTCGTTTTTGGATATTTTGTCGTAGCCCCACTCTGTATACAGTTCTTTGGATACTTTTCGCTTTCCTCTGAATTTCAAAACATTTGGATGATCGGATCTTTTATGTCACTCATTATTTCCAGTGTCATTTTTACAGGACTGTTGTTTCTTCTGCCAGTGATTGTTTACATTCTCACTAAAATAGGCATCTTAACCCCTGAGTTTCTAAGAAAATATCGAAAACATTCTATTGTTGGGGTACTGATACTCTCGGCATTGATCACACCACCAGATTTCATCAGTCAAGTTATCGTTTCTATACCTATTATCATACTTTATGAAATTGGTATTTTAGTGAGTAAACGTGTTATTCGTAAACAGCGACGAGCTCGACATTAATATGTTGATGAAATTTTAATTGAAAAATTAGTCCTACATAAACTTTGTTTCATTATTTTCGCTTCAATGCGATTTGTCACCTTCATACTACTATTTACTTGCTTCTGTTCCTATGCACAAAAAACGAGTGTATCTGGTAGGATTATAGACGCTGAGACTGATGAACCAGTGCCCTTTGCAAGCATATTCTTTAAAGACACAAAAATCGGTACAGAAAGTGACCTGGATGGCCATTATTCTATTGAGTCATATTATGCTACGGATTCATTAGTGATTAGAGCTTCAGGGTACAATACTCAAATTGTATCAGTAATTAAAGATCAGGCTAATGTAGTCAACATCCGGTTAGAAACATTAACACAAGACGTCGAAGAAGTCGTCATCAAAGCTCCAACAGAAAAGCCCTCAACTATTCTGCACAACAGAGTGGTTCGCAATAAGCCTATTAACAACAAAGAAAAGCTCGGCGCCTATCAGTACGAAACCTACAATAAAATCCAGTTAGACCTCAATAATCTTAGTAATAAGTTTGAGGAGCGCAAAATTGTAAAAAGTCTCGATGTTGTCATGGATTATCTGGATACGCTGGACGGCGGACAATACCTTCCATTACTTTTGAGCGAATCGTTGTCCGATTATTACTACCGAACGAATCCAAAGCAGAAAAAGGAAGTCGTAAAAGCTTCCAGAATAACTGGAATTCAAAATGTCGAGGTCAATCAATTTTTAGGTGAAATGTATCAAGACATTAACGTATACGAAAATTACATCGGTATTTTTGACAAGTCATTCATTAGTCCAATTGCGAACTTTGCCATGGGTTTTTATAAATTTTACATGGAAGATAGCGCGTACATTGATAACCAATGGTGCTACGAGCTCAAATTTGTACCTAAACGAAAAGGAGATCTTACTTTTGAAGGATCCATGTGGATTCACGACACAACCTACGCCGTCAAACGATGGAATGCGACTGTTGCTGATGATGCTAACATTAATTACGTCAATGGTTTTTACTTAGATCAGCAGTTCGATCAGGTCGCTGATGAGGTATGGATGTTGACGCTCGATAAACTAATAGTGGATTTGAAAATGCGTAAAAATTCCAAAATCGTAGGGTTTTACGGGCGCAAACTGACAAGTAGAAAAAATTTTGTTATCAACACGCCACACGACCCTTCATTCTATCGGACGAATGAAAACGTTGTTGTAGAAGATAGTGCTAATGATCGTTCTAAAGAATATTGGCGCAACAACAGACACTTTCCGCTCAACCAGCAAGAGGAGAATATTGACGATATGATCGACTCTCTGAATCAAGTGCCCATTTTTTCAGCATTTAAAAACCTAACTTTTCTCGCCACTACCGGGTTTTATCCATTGGGTAAAATTGAAATTGGTAATGTACAAAGTATCATGAGTTATAACCGCGTGGAAGGTTTTAGAAATCAGTTGCAATTGCGCACATCTAACGATTTCAGCAAACGGTTAGAGTTATCAGGTAAACTAGCATATGGTTATAGCGACCAAAAGTTTAAATACGGCGGGGGGCTGCGCTTTAATGTCACTCCAGAAAAACGCGGTATGCTCAAACTCTATTACGATTACGACCTCACACAACTAGGGCTCGGAGAAAACGCAGCAGACGTCGATGCTGCACTTGGTTCTTTTTTCCGTACGCGACCGCTCACCCAACTCACATTCGTTGAAAAAATTGGAGGAAAATTCGAGAAGGATATTGGTAAAAGTTTCATCTTTACACTCGGTTCTGAGTGGAAAGAATACGAATCGAAAGGTCAAGCGAATTACCGTATCCCTTCGGAGGATGGATCGTTCAATATTATTGATAAAATCTCCACCTTCGAGGCATTTATGGAAGTGCGGTTGGCGATTAACGAAGAATTCCTATCTGGATCATTCGACCGTATATCACTTGGTTCAAAATATCCCATTTTCACCTTGCGCGGTACTTCCGCCTTTCAGGATGTTTTTGGCTCAGACTATAACTATCAGAAACTAGAGTTTTCCATGGAGCACAATCCTAAAATTGGAATCTTTGGAAAACTGAACTACAAACTCTATGGCGGCTATATTTTTGGTGAAGCGGCATATCCTTTCTTAAAAATTCATGAAGGTTCACAAACTTACTGGTATCAGTCTAACTCTCATAATCGAATGCTTTTCTTTGAATTTATTTCCGATCGCTATGCAGGCGTCGCTGTTGATCATCACTTTGATGGTCTTATTTTTGACCGTATTCCATTAGTTCGCAAATTAAAATGGCGTATCGTAGCCGCTGGAAAGTCTGTGTGGGGTACTCGTTCAAAAGCTCAGGATCAAATCATGTTAGTGCCAGAGGCCACTCGTGAATTTGGAAATGTTCCTTACGTAGAGTCCTCTATAGGCATTGAAAATATCTTTAAGGTGTTTCGTGTTGATGCCGTTTGGCGAATGACGCACTTGTATGATGGAATATCACCTTGGGGGATCCGCGGTAAATTTACGATCCGCTTCTAATACACAATAATGTAATGCTTGAAGCGTTGAATTGATCTGTTGTCTTATTTTTGCATCATATTAGACACATGAAATTATACACAAAAAATATTACCAAATCTTATCGCGGGCGAACCGTTGTCAAGGGCGTAACAATCGAAGTTAATCAAGGTGAAATTGTCGGTCTGCTCGGTCCGAACGGCGCAGGAAAGACAACCTCGTTTTATATGATTGTTGGCCTTGTTTCTCCAGAAAAGGGCACCGTACATCTCGATGATCGTAATATCACGCGACTCCCCATGTACAAACGCTCTCAACTCGGTGTAGGCTATTTACCTCAGGAAGTTTCGGTTTTTCGAAAATTAAGTGTTGAAGATAATATCATGGCTATTTTAGAAATGACTAGACTCAACAAAAAAGAACGTCTTGCCAAACAGGAGCGGTTACTTGATGAATTTGGACTCCAACATGTTAGAAAAAACAAGGGCGGTAGCTTATCGGGAGGAGAAAAGCGCCGCACTGAGATTGCCCGCGCTTTAGCTACTGATCCAAAATTTGTTCTTCTGGATGAACCATTCGCAGGAGTTGATCCCATAGCCGTAGAAGATATACAATCGATTGTAGCTGAATTAAAAGAGCGTAACATAGGTATTTTAATCACTGATCATAATGTTCAGGAAACACTTTCTATTACTGATCGGGCCTACCTTTTGTTTGAAGGAAGTATATTAAAAGCGGGCACAGCAGAAGAGTTAGCTGCCGATGAGCAGGTTCGCAGGGTATATTTAGGACAAAATTTTGAACTTCGCAAAAAATCGTAGTACTTTTGTAGTAACTGATATTAAATATAGCTCAATGAGATACTTATCAATCGTTTTTATAATAACACTAACTGTAGTGTTTCAATCATGCCAAAAGTGCGACCCATCAAATAAAAGTACAGGCTTGATTCTTGAAAAAGCGATCGTTCGCGTAATCGGTGGCGAAGGAGGTGCCAATTTTATTAATAGTGCCGGGGATTACGATGCACCCATTGAGGTCAGTTTTGACAATGGATTAACGTATGAACCCGTCGACTTTTCCGAATACTCCGTTTTCTCTTTGCCCACTACTGCTTCTTGTAGTTCGGGTTATACCAGAAATGTAAGTCGCAGCGATCAAGCGCAGGTGGTTACTTACACCGTTACAGTTACAGAATGTGAGGATTGCGAAGGAACCACCACTATTCAAAACTGGGTATTAACAGGTAAAGTCCCGGACACCTATACGCCAGTCTTTGAAATCAATTAAAAAATACGACAACTGAAAATAGCTGTATCGTCAACGAGTTCTTCTTTCCCCCTAAAATCGTCGAGTTTAGAAAAAACAAGGTTATTTAAATCCTCCATTTTAAGTGGGTAAAAACTATGGATAAGCTTAACCAAGCGATCAGTTTCAAAATATTCCCCTTCTTTATTTTGTAATTCTACTACCCCATCAGTATACAACACGAGAGTTGAGTTCGGTTTGATTTCCACCTCAGCGGATTCGATAAAAGGCATTTCGTCGAGCATACCTAACCCCACTGAACCACGGTTTAAAAAATGTGCTTTCCTGCCATTTGTTAAAATAGGGTGATTATGTCCTGCGTTGACGTATTTTAACTTTCGCGTTTTCGAATTATACTTTCCTATAAAGAAGGTGATGAACTTTTCTCCTTTAGCACTTGTCATGACTTTTTTATTGAGTTCTTCAATCAAAAATTCCAACTCAAAGTTCTGATAATTTAACAAGGTGCGAATTGTTGCTTGAAAATTAGCCATCAACATTGCTGCGCTGATCCCCTTTCCAGATACATCTGCAATACAAACAATGAACTCATCATCATTGAGACGAATGAAGTCATAATAGTCTCCTCCGACCTCATGACGTGCTTTATACGTAGCAGCGAGATCCAAACGACGATCGGAAGGCAATTCTGCAGGGAATAACAGTTTTTGCATTTCTGATGCCACCTCCAGTTCTTTTTTAATACGTTCCTGTCGAATACCTTGTTTAGCCATTCTTTTGTTTTCAATAGCCACTACAATGATATTGGTCAACGTCTGAATGAAAGATAAATTAGGTAAAGGTCCTTTAATGGTAGTCACATCATCATAATCGGAGTGTTTGATCAGTAAAAATGCCAAAGGCACAGATTTATGATAAACGGGAATCACGACATCAAATTCATTGAGTTCCTCAATGTGTGAGGATTCAATCATTGTTATATCTTTAAAGCGCGTGAGATCTCTCTTCACATGAATATTCTTGATCTTTCCTTTAACACCAACCTTTAAAATATAATTCCAACGATCCTGTTTATTGAAAAGAACAAATTTGTCCAGCCCTAACTGTTCTTTCAAAATGAATTCAAAAATTGCGAGTAGATGCGCTACGGATTCATTGGTATTAATCCCTTTAGTAATCTCAAGTAAAGAATTCAACTTGAATTCTTTCATCTTGAGTTCATTTTCCAATGCCTGAATTCGCGCGTCTTTCATGGTTGAATCAGAGGTTTTCAATAATTTCTGGAAGTTTTCTCAGAGCAGCCATTTCGCGATACATTAAACGAACATCTTTTGCCGGACTTCCAAAATAGGTTTTGTTGGGTGCTAGGTTTTTCGATATACCGGACTGCGCCATCACCACCGCATTTTCGCCGATGACAACATCGCTAGCGCAACCGACCTGGCCCCAAAGTGTAACATTATCCTGAACTTCTACGCATCCGGCCAATCCTACATTGGCGGCCAGCAAGCAATTAGTCCCAATAATCGAATCATGTCCGACATGAACTTGATTATCCAATTTTGTACCTTCTCCGATAATGGTTTGTGCCGTAACTCCTGCATCAATAGTACACAAAGCTCCAAGTTCTGCATTCTTTTTTAGGATTACACCACCACATGTATGCATTGGGTCGTAACCATCATCATTTTTCTTGTAATAGAAAGCATGTTGCCCAACAACAGTATTTGCACCCACTACAACTTGATCTTCAATAATTGTTCGGTCCAGAATAACAGCTCCAGGATAAATGACGACATTTTCACCGATAGAAACCTGGTTTCCAATCGTTACATTTGGAAAAATCTGGGCTGATGCAGCAATATTCGTTTTTGTTAAACGCTTAGGATTTATCGTACGAAAAGGTTCAAAATGACGCGTCAGCCGATTAAAATCATCAAAAGGTTGGTTTGATATAAGTAGTGCTTTGCCTTCAGGATACTCCACTTCCTTATCAATAAGTATCGTTGTTGCCGCACTTTGAAGCGCCTTATCATAGTACTTGGGATGATCGACAAATACTATATCTCCATTTTCCACGCGATGAATTTCATTCAATCCTGTGATCTCATGTTGAGGGTCACCCCGAAATTCACATCCCAGAAGCGAAGCTATTTCCGCGAGACTTTGAGCTGGTTTTAAAATCATGATTCGAATACCTTTTAATTGCTATCAACTGTAAATTTACAGTGAATCCTTCGCGAAATAAAGTAATATGAATTAGAGTTGTTAGCCTTTCATTGTTAGTAACGCACAGGTATTAATCCTCCAATTACATCTCTTGGTGCAATTATGCAGTGAAAAGATAGTGTTTCTTATTTAGGCCTACTGTAAAGGATAAGCAGATAAGATAAACCCAAGGTCGAATGGCTTATTAATTGTTCAAATAAATATATTTTCCATCTTCCTTGCGAAGAAATCAACAAACGCATTTTTTAGCATAAGATTAAGGTGTGATTTCATCAGATTATTTTAACTTCGCTCAACACCACAAGGTGTTCTGATAATAATAATTTCAATTGTGAGCACGCTATCGCGAAAACGCATTTTTAGGTTGTTGAAAATAATTGTCCCGCTTCTTTTGGGCGCCTATCTGCTGTGGCACTTTTATTCGGCCATGGACGAAGGAACGAAAACCGTCTTTTATAAAGCGATTAACGAAGCCAATTACTTCTGGATCCTGCTCTCCGTATTACTGGGTTTTCTCAGTCACATAGTTCGCGCCTATCGCTGGAAATATTTATTGAGTACAATCGGTAAAACACCGAAATTCTGGCACCGCTATCATGCGCTAATGGTTGGGTATATTGTTAACCTGCTCATCCCTAGAGCTGGAGAAGCTACACGTGCAGCGCTACTCTATCAGACAGATAAAATTCCATTCTCCAAAAGCTTTGGAACGATTATCGGCGAACGGGTATTTGATTTAATTATGCTAGGGCTCACCCTCATTGCGGCGTTGATCTTAAATTTTGATGATTTAATGACCCTTCAATCAATTGTAGCTGATAACGCAGGATCAGATAATGGAAGTTCATGGTTCCTCTACGTTATAATTTCTGTTTTTGCGGGAGGTTTTCTTTTATTTCTGATTCTATGGTGGAAAGTTGCTGTATTTCGGGAAAAATTTAGACAGTTTTTCAAAGATGTATTGTCTGGCGTATTTTCGATTTTCAAAACCAAACACCCATGGGCTTTTCTAGGGTATACACTATTGATTTGGGCCCTATACTTCACTTTTTTTGGTATTTGTTTTTATGCATTTGAAAGCACTTCATCCTTTCCATTGGGCGGTATTCTTATCGGTTATATTGCAGGAACATTGGGTATTATGTTTACGAATGGAGGTATTGGAGCCTACCCTTATCTCGTCGGAGTTGTAGTCAGTTTTTATATGGGCTCAGATTTTAGCACCGTTGCAGAAGCGGAAGGTGTGGGTAAAGCATTGGGTATGATTATTTGGTTATCCCAGACACTACTAATGATACTACTCGGATTGATTTCTTTGATCTTCATTCCGAGGAATTATAAAAAAGAAAGTAAATGACAAAATACGAACGAATTATTCATAAAATCATGTCTCAAGAAGAGGCATCTACTTTAGTAAACTCATGGAAGTCAAGTGACGAAGAGGTGGTTTTCACTAACGGATGTTTTGATTTATTGCATCGGGGACACGTCACTTATCTCGGTAAAGCAGCTGAACGGGGACATTACCTGGTAGTTGGAATCAACTCAGATGACAGCGTCAAGCGACAGGGAAAAGGTCCAGAAAGACCGATTAATGATGAAAAGTCCAGAGCTCTAGTAGTAGCGAGTTTAGAGTTTGTGGATCTCGTAGTTATTTTTGAAGAAGACACTCCAGAAACATTGATTGAGAATTTAACACCAACAACACTCATCAAAGGAGCAGATTACGATGCGAATACAACTGACTCCTCAGATGCAACTTATATTGTGGGTTCTAAGACCGTGAAAGAAGCAGGTGGTCGTGTTGAGACTATCCCGTTGGAAAAAGGATATTCGACAACCCGAATCATCAATAAAATCAAAGGAATCTAGTTATTTTGAAATAGTCTGGTATGGAGTTGTTATATAGCCACGGTTTTCAAGGTATACTCTTACTACTAATTGGGGCTGCAGCATATATAATTTCTACTGTCGGTGCTGGTGGCGGGGCACTGCTGACTATTCCAGGGGTAAGTGCGATAATTGGTATTTCATCCACTGCGCCAATTGTGAATCTAGGTGCTTTTGTAGGGCGTCCATCCCGATTTTGGCTGTTTCGCAAAACCATTGACTGGAAAATTGTATTGTACTATTTACCTGCTTCGGCTGCGGGTACTTTTACAGCAGCCTACTTTTTTAAAGCTTCGCCCGTTGCCTGGATACAATTATGCATGGGGCTATTTCTGGTGAGTACATTATTCCAGTACAAATACGGCAAGAAACGTTCAAGCTTTGCTATGCGCAGGATTTTTTTCATACCCATTGGTTTTTTTGTTTCGCTCATTGGCACATTCACTGGTGGCATTGGACCCGTTCAAAATCCCTTTTATCTCAATCTGAAATTATCAAAAGAAACTATGATTGGCACCAAAACAGCTAATTCATTTTTTATGGGATTGTTCCAATTGATCGGATATTCATCCTGGGGCTTATTTACAAATGAAATGATATTTTTCGGTATTTGTTTAGGAATCGGTGCTACCATCGGTAATATTATCGGGAAACGTATCGTTGTTCAGATCAGCGAAAAGGTATTTCTTCGATTTGTGCTCGTTATCATGGTTGTGAGCGGAATTGTGCTCATCATTGAAAGCCTCTTTATGCTTTACAACTAAAAACAAAACCAGCTCACCTTTCCTGCGCTTTTGTTTTGATGAGGTAAACCGATTGAACAGCCAAAAAAATTAAGAAAATAACCACAAATTGGAGCATATTTGTCTTCAAGTGATCTGTCAACGTATAACGAAGGTAGGTTACGTAACTCATAACTCCCAAAAGCTGGACAACTGTTACAATCATGAATGCTTGCGGAAACTCAATATTTTTCATGCGTTTTTCAAGGACAAAAACACTACTCCCAATAACGGCTAGAATAAAAAGAACAGCATAACTCAAGTAGGATTTCTCATCCAATCGGATAATAGTTGTAAAACTGCTAAGACCAGCATGAATTCCTCCAATCACTAGTAAAAGTAGAACTGAATAAACAATATCTCTAATCATCTTGATTCATTTTAGAAACTTCTCTAATAACCTGAAATAATGAGGCAAATATAGCGATCAAGGTAAGTACGAGGGTCCAAACGGGGAATTCATTGTTTTGGTTTTCATCTAACCAATCTCCTCCGAGCGCGGCGGCAGTTATTAACGCTCCCATCTGAATGGCAAGAGTAGTAAACTTTAAATAATTTTTGACCCGATCCTGTTTATTATTCTCGTCCTCTCCCATTAGTATACTACATCGGAAGATTTTTGTGATTCATCTTTCGGCTCATTATTCGTTGACTTTGAAGGGTTGCCTTGATTCTTGGGAAGGTCTCCAGTCTGAATATCACCTCCAATTTGTGCACCGTCTTCAATGATCAAGCGACTTGTCTCAATTTTACCGCGAATTATTGCCGTTTTTCGTAGCGTCAATAAATCCTCTACTTTCAAATCACCTTCTACACTACCTTCAACTTCTACTTCAGTAGCGGTAATATCCCCTTTAACTGTTCCTTTTTCCCCTAATACAATTTTACTATCACAATGAACGTTTCCATCAACCGCACCATCGATACGCAAATTGCTTTCTGTTGACAAATCACCTTTCAGCTCAGCTCCAACCACCAAACGGTTTAATCGTTCTGGGCTATCATTATCTGCTTTGTTTTTGCTGCCTTTTAACATGCTTCTCTTTTTAAAAATTATTGCTATAAAACAACTGATAAGCATCAAATGCCTGTTGTTGTAAGACTACCTTTAAATTATCCTTAGTAATAATATAGATATCACTCTTTCGTAAATCTCCCAAATGCTTTTTTGTTCTTTTATAATCCTTTATATAACCTTCTGCTGCACCAACTGAAGGAAATTCTTTAACCTGTACGAAGGTTGTTTTTTCATTATAAATTTGCGGCTTCGTATTCAAACGGTTTCGACTAAAGAACTCCCGATTAAAATTGGAAATCTTCTTGAGTGCAGCGGTGGCAGGCTGCTTTTTGCTGTTCAATTCTACGATAACATAAAAGGGACCTTTTTCAGTGTAAGTAAATAAATCTCCACTGGTAGTATTGAAAGGCTCAAAATCCGGAACACCATTTTTTATTAAATCAATCAATTCCTGTGATCGCTCCGCCACGCGCGTTTCAGGAAATTCAGCTATAGCTTGCTCCAAAACAGGTATAAGCGTTGTTTTATCGGGGTTCACTCGTCCCATCGCCATTGCTTTTAACAAGAAATATTGTTTTCTAAAGATGTTGTCCTTTTCCTTTTCGAGCACTTTATTTGCCTTAAGGATCACCGGGTAATAGAGCCCACGTTCAAACCGCTCAACTGATCGGATGTATTCTTTCCGCGCCAGAGCATCGCGTTCCTTTTTCTTAATGAAATAATCGGGATCTTCCAGATAATTGGCGTAATCAGAATCCGGATAGTTTTCCATAATGTAGTTCGCATATTTCTTCTTTTGACTTGATTTATTTTTCTTATCGTAAATCTTATAAAGTTGAAATGCTGAAAGTACGTTGTGTTTATTTTCTACGCCGTGATCTATAACTCTTTGAAACTGACGCGCCCCTAATTCGACCTCATTCAATTGTTGTTTATAAATCATACCTGAACTGTAAAGTGCTTCAAGTAAACGCTTGTTACTCGCAGCCATCGCAGAATCAGTAAGCGGAACATCTTCAATCAACATTTCAGGTGTTAAATCTTCCACCGTAACCTCTTTATCCTCTTCTCCTTGGGCTTGCAACGTGTCTGTAGTAGCGGTATCTGACTGTACAATCGGCTGCGTAATATGATTGGGTTTTTTCGACAATCTCCAATAGTCTTCATTTTCCCGTTGCCCCCAGACGCGGCGGAACTCTTCGACTCCTTCTTGCATCGCCTTGGCGTTAGCAAAATACCATTTATTCCCTCTTCCTTGATTTTGCTCGGCATACGATTGTTGTAATTCACGTATTTTCGCGGCACGTTCTGCTTCACGGCGTTTGCGCTCTTCTTCCTCTTTTTTCAACTGAGCAATAACATCCTTCAAAAACTTTTTTCGCGTCTTTTCATCCATACGTGCTATACGCTGAACGCTATCTTCAAAAGCGATAAGATCCATATCTTCTACAAGATCCGCTAGTTTTTCTGCTTTTGTTTTAATCAATTCAGCATTTTCATAAGTCGCTGGAATAACCTGCGCTGAACTGTCAAAATATTTTTGAGCTGAAACAAAGTTCTTATCTTCAAAAGCTAAGTCACCTGATTTTTCATAGCTCACACCTTTCTGTCTCGGATTGTTCAGCGAATAGAATACCGATTTAGTCAAGTAGGTTTTAGCCTGAGGCCGATCGTTTCGACTCAGTTCGATTTCTGCCATCGCGTAATATATCTGATCCCTAAACTCCATATATCGCTCCTCTTCGGCCATATCCTTCAGTTCTCCGATCATTTCGTTTTGACTCAAATCACTCACTACAGCCCGATTAACCCGAGCGTTAAAACTCATTTCAAAAGGAGCATTTTTACGTATAGTTTGAGTATAATATTCGCGTGCTTCTGGATTACCTGCTTTTTGAAGCAGCTGTCCAATGATAAAACTAATTCTGGCCTTGTCTTCTTTTTTTCGTGATTCCTCTAATGCGATTTTTAATTGATCAACTGCGCGTTTATAATTATTGTTTCGAATCGCGAGCATTGCCTTTGCTTTAGCCAATTCAAATTCAAAATCTTTTGGCAAAGGAGGGATTTCTTCCGACTTTGACTTTGATTTCATCTTTCGAACAATTTTGGATTTCGATTTTTCGTCTTCCTGCTTAGCAATTATATTCTGCTTGCGTTGTTCAAGTTTTTGTAGCGTTCTGGCAGCTTCCGTCAAATCACCGAGCTCCATTTGCGTTCGTGCCTCCCACAATTGCCCAGTATAAGTACTCGATCGGTTCTTATAAAATTTCCTCACATATTCAAAATTGTCCAACGCCTTCTGGTACTCCCGTTTAATGTAATTGGCTTTACCAATCATGATCCAGTTTTGATCGATCCAATTGGCATGCTCCGTTTTTTTCTGAGAGGGTTTCGACGCTGTCGGCATGCTGTGTTTGGATATCACTTTTTGGCATTTTGAAATAGCCGTATCTACAATAGGATAGAAATCAGTCACATCTTCTTCGTTGGGATATAATTCAATCGGCAAAATAGAATTGAAATCTTCACGATATTTCCTGCGATAATCTTCAAGACCAATTCGGATCAACTCTTTCGCATTAAAATATCCATTAAACCGTGCTGTGGTGCTGTGGTAAGTGCGATTAATAAACGTGTTCTTTTCTGTTGAACAAGCAAATACAACGGCAATAACGGCTAGTATTCCCATCAAGAAAGAAAATGTATTGCTCTTACGATTCATCTGCACTTCGTACTATTAACTCCAAGAGTGCAAAAATATTATTATTCTTCAACAAATTTTTAATGCAATGAAAAAAGCCAGAGTTTCCCCTGGCTTTCTTACTATTCAAAAGAATGCGATTAGTCACAATTTTTTGTTAATTCTGAATTAAACTTAATAGTCACTTCAGACCAAAGCTTAGAAACAGTATCTCCCTCCACCTTGTTTGTATGTAAGTCTTTACACGCTTCATTCAATGCTTCTACACCTTCCTGCGCGTTCCATTTATTGACATCGATATCTGTAGAAAACTTAAGTTTATTGTCTTCCAACATATAATCCGTCGTCACTTTATTCGTGACTTCATTCATCGTGATATCAAGCGAAATTTTCTTATTGTCTTCATCCATTTCAAGCACCTTCCCTGAAATCATTTCCGTACTTTTTAACATTCCAAAGAAGAGCGAATCAATTTTTTTGTTTCGGTCTTCATTATTGGTCTCAACTACTCCTGTTGGGATAGTAAAGCTTAAGCTTTCAAAAATGGCTTTCGGAGAAGCTCCCGAAGTTTTTCCTTCCACTTGCATTTCTGGGAGTGTTCCTCCTACTCCAGTTCTGTTTAAATATTTATAGGCCGTAAAAGCTACCTCTGTTTTTTCAGGACTGTACTCGTAAATACAATTATTGATAGCGCTCTTTTCCTTATCCTTTTGAGCTGATTTGTCCTGCGTTTCTTCTCCACCACAACTTACCAATAGCGAACTAACTGCTAGTAACGTTACATATTTGAATTTTGTCATCTTCATTCCATTTTGATTTGAATTCGCCTAAATGTATAAATTATTCATCAAGTAAAAAATGAGAATGCCATTAATTATAGAAAAGATTACACAAAACAAACTAACTCACGAATGTAATTCTGAATAGTTGTTATACTTTTGCAACTATGCTCGTAGAAATAAAAGATAAACTCGTGAGTGCCGATTTATTCCAGGAAAAATTTGTTTGCGATCTCTCCGCTTGCAAAGGTTCCTGCTGCGTTGAAGGCGATGATGGTGCTCCTTTAAAAAAGGATGAAATTGAAACACTCAGAGCAGTTTACCCCAACGTAAAACCATATCTCACCAAGAAAGGGATTGAAGCGATTGAAAAAAATGACGTTTACTACAACGACCGCTTTGACGAACCCGTGACGACATTGGTAGATAATGGCGCGTGTGCTTTCGCCAATTTCGACACCGATGGTACCGCCAAATGCAGTATTGAACAGGCTTATCGCGAGGGCAAAATCAACTGGAAAAAACCAATTTCTTGCGAACTATTTCCTGTTCGCGTTAAAAAATACAATAGCTTCACCGCTTTAAACTATGAAGCCATCGATATATGCAAACCGGCCTGTTCGTGTGGAGATCATCTCAATGTAAAGTTATATCAATTTTTAAAAGAACCCCTCAAGAAATCCTTTGGCGAAGACTTTTATAATGAACTTCAGCTGGTAGATCGAGCGATTGAAGAGGACCGAGAATCATTGTAATAGCCCATTAGTTTTTGGGGTACGGCATGTTTCCAAATAAAAAACACATGAATAAGAATAAGTTATTTACTACTGGTTGGAACGATTACGAATTACTGGATGCTGGTGGAAATAAAAAACTGGAACGCTGGGGTGATATTATTACCATTCGACCTGAACGACAAGCTTATTTCCGTTCTGGTTTACCTTTTGAACAGTGGAATCAACAAGCTCATTTGATATTTGAATCAACTGGTAAAAGTTCAGGTCAGTGGAAAACCAAAAAAGGTCATGATAAAATTACTGAATGGACAATTGAGTACGGGCAATTGACCTTTTTACTCGCTCCTACCAAATTTAAACACATCGGTTTGTTCCCCGAACAAAAAAGCAACTGGGATTACCTTACTGAACTGATTACTCCAGGAGACAAAATGCTCAACTTGTTTGCATACACTGGAGCAGCTTCTCTCGTGGCCAAGCAATGCGGAGCAGATGTCACACATGTCGACTCTGTCAAGCAACTCATTACATGGGCCCGAAAAAATATGGAGTTATCGACATTAGAGGACATCCGCTGGGTACACGAAGATGCATTAAAATTTGCCCGTCGTGAGGTGAAACGGGGTAACACCTACAATTGTGTCGTTATGGATCCACCTGCCTGGGGAATTGGAGCAAAGAAAGAAAAATGGAAAATTGAAGATCAATTGCCTCAACTCATTCAAATGGCCTACTCATTACTTGAGCCGAATGGCACGCTCATTTTAAACACCTATTCACCCCGCGTGGATATGAAAATGATTGCTAAAGTCGTTGCTCCTCATTTCAATTATTTTACACTACAAGAGTTGTGGATGCAAACGAAGACGGGTAAATCATTATTCTACGGTCATTTGTTACGTGCAACAAAACAGTCCTCATCGCACTGAGAAAATAAATTGAGTGTTTTTAACAACACATTTCATCGTTGTTATATATACCCTGAACAACAATAACCGCTATATTTTTCGTACATTAGCAATCGCAAAATTTTCGATTTTATGGCAAAAGCGGCTACAAAAAAAGAGACATCTAATACTCAATTAGAGCCTTCTATCGTTCGAAGAGGTTTTGAATTGATGTGCACAGCTAAAACGCTGGCCGAAAAATACGAGGCTCACAAAGAAGTTACAAGTAAGTATGTTCATGCAACTTCCCGAGGACATGAAGCGATACAACTCGCTTTAGGAATGCAGTTAAAACCTCAAGATTATGTCGCTCCTTACTATCGGGACGACAGTATTCTTTTGGGTATTGGAATTACCCCTTACGAACTCATGTTACATATCTTTGCAAAAAAAGATGAACCCTTTTCTGGCGGCCGCACCTACTATTCGCATCCTTCCTTACGACGGGATGATATGCCGAAAATACCCCATCAATCATCAGCTACAGGGATGCAGGCCATACCTACGACAGGTGTAGCGATGGGCATGCAGTATAAAGAAAAGGAAGGGTTGACGGAAGACTTTAAAGGAGAAAATCCCGTGACCGTCTGTTCTATAGGAGATGCAGCTTGTACAGAAGGAGAATTCTCTGAAGCTCTTCAAATGGCAGCTTTGAAACAATTCCCGATTTTATATCTCGTACAGGACAACGACTGGGATATATCTGCTAATGCCGCAGAGACACGAGCTCAAGATATTGCACAGTACGCTAAAGGTTTTGAAGGTATCGAAGTCATTTCCATTGACGGAAGTGATTTTGAAGAATCATATAAAACCGTTGAGCAAGTGCTCAATACAATACGCAAAGAAAGAAGACCATTTTTGATACACGCGAAAGTACCGCTTTTGGGACACCATACATCTGGAGTTCGAAAAGAATGGTACAGAGATGATTTGGATGAGCATGCTTTACGTGATCCTTACCCTAAAATTAAAGCGCTTGCTCGTTCTTCAAACATTGATGAGGCCGAACTGATTAATTTTGAAACGGAAATGAAATCTAAGGTAGACGAAATCTATGAAGAGGCACTGTCTGCTCAAGATCCGGACCCAGATTCAATTACCGATTTCTACTTTGCTCCTACTCCTATAACTGAAGAAAAAGGGGAGCGAAATCCGAAAGGAAAACAAAAGACGGTAATGGTGGATTGCGCACTTTTTGCCGTACGTGAATTAATGACGAAACACCCAGAGGCTTTACTTTATGGTCAAGATGTAGGAGGTCGGCTAGGTGGAGTTTTTCGCGAGGCTGCCACGCTTGCAAAATCATTTGGGGACAATCGTGTATTCAACACACCAATTCAAGAGGCTTTTATTATTGGTAGCACGGTCGGAATGTCTGCAGTGGGATTAAAACCAATTGTGGAAGTTCAATTCGCTGACTACATCTGGCCCGGACTCAATCAACTTTTTACAGAGTTGAGTCGCAGCTATTATTTATCAAACGGTAAATGGCCTGTAAGTGCGGTGATCCGTGTTCCAATTGGAGCTTATGGTTCAGGTGGACCTTATCATTCTTCTAGCGTGGAATCAGTGGTTACAAACATTCGAGGAATTAAAGTTGTCTATCCATCAACGGGAGCGGATTTAAAGGGACTCTTGAAAGCCGCTTTCTATGACCCCAACCCCGTCGTTATTTTGGAACATAAAGGTCTTTATTGGTCAAAAATCGAAGGTACCAAAGGAGCTATGAGCGTCGAACCCGACGAAGACTATGTCGTACCTATTGGAAAAGCACGGCAAGCGCTAGCAGCAGATGAACAAAAAATCAGCGCGGGCGAAAGTATAGGCGTAATCACTTATGGTCGCGGTGTATACTGGACAAACGAAGCAGCTAAAAACTTCCCAGGGCAAGTGGAAATAATTGATTTGCGTTCACTGAGCCCTTTCGATAAAGAAGCGATTTATGCTGCTGCTAAGCGACACAACAAACTCATGCTCGTCACCGAAGAGTCCATTGAAGCATCCTTCACACAAGGGCTAGCTGGACGCATTCAACGAGAGTGCTTTGAATCGCTTGACGCTCCGATATCTGTAGTTGGATCGGTGGATACCCCAGCAATACCACTGCATAGCTCACTGGAGGCCGCACTATTACCGAATGCAGAAAAGATTACAACAGCATTGAACGATTTATTTAAATATTAAATCAAAATAAATCAAGAAGCAAAGAGCCACACCAACACGGTATGGCTCTTTTTTAGTTTTGTATTTTTATTTCAGAAATAAATGACTATTTTTGTCATGACTTATTATGTCATGTTATGAAAACTACAATTAACATAGCAAGAGAAACAAAAGATCTCAAAATGCATGAACTCGCCCAGGAGATTGGAATAGATGCGAGCCTCATGAGTCGTATTGCTAATGGAAAGCGAAAACCTACGATAGAACAACTCAAAAAACTTTGCACTGTTTTATCATTAGACTTTAACGAAATGCTCAAAGCACAATTGAGTGAAGCAGTTTACGATGTAATCAAAGAATATCCAGAAATGGCTTCAGAAGTTATGCAGGTGGCGGAAGAACGCATTCAATACCTCTCGAGTCCAAGGAGATTTGAAACCATAAATATACCAACGGATATCCTTAAGGCATTAGAAACAATTGATGCTTTGCGCTCTAAATGGAAAGCCGCTCATCCGCTCAACGCAATCCAACTTCAGAAATTGCGCGAGTATTTTCATACATCTTATACGCACGAAAGTAATAAGATCGAGGGTAATACCTTAACCCTACAAGAAACTCACCTCGTCATTAATGAAGGGATTACGATTGGCGGCAAAAGTGTTCAAGAGCATTTAGAAGTTATTAATCATAAATCGGCGATACAATTAATCGAAGATTTAGCTCAAGATCAAATAGATTTCACTCCTCATACACTCAAGCAGTTGCATCAGTTGGTACTCAAATCAATTGACGATAAAAATGCTGGATGCTACCGGCAAGTTAACGTACGTATCTCAGGAAGTGAACATCTACCTCCCGAGCCTCATCGCATTCCGGACTTGATGGAAGATTATTTTACTTTTTACGAGAATCAAAAGGAGCGATTACACCCCGTACTTCTAGCTGCTGAAATGCACGAACGGCTCGTAAGCATTCATCCTTTTATCGATGGTAACGGTAGGACATCCCGACTAGTGATGAATTTAGTTCTTTTAAAAAATGGTTACACCATGGCTAACTTAAAAGGAAACATATCTAATCGTATGGATTATTACGCTGCACTGCAGGCCGTTCAAATCGATCACGAAAGTGAATCATTCTACCGATTGATAACTGATGTTGTTTTGCATTCGCTTCAAGAACATCTATCTATGGTTCAGCATTAGTCCATATACTCCTGGTTCAATTTAGAGTCAGGAGTTTTTTTTAGAAATTAAATTTCATGCTGCGGCGATTAAGTAATGCAAAACTTATTTTAAAAGTTGACCTGGGACCTATTTGATTTCCATCACTGAACACAGCGTAAGCGCCGATTCGCAGTCTTCGTTTGGCGAATTTAAAAATCCGCTCCAAGCCGGTAAAAAACTCATAATGCTGCCATTGATGTTCAGGAACCCACAAATAGCCACCACCAAAAACAGAGGTAATACGCGTTTTCTTCATAAATGGAATTTTATTAATAATTGCACCGTTAAAGTGATGAATAAAATGGGATTCAAAGTACCAATCCAAGGTGGGCAACGAAGTATCCAAATCTTGGTAAGAAAATAGGGGGTTCGAAAACCAAATCGGATCAGATCTTCTGTGGTACTTGTAATCCACTTCCTTAAGGACCTTTGAGCTCAAAAATTTTCCTGAAGTCATGTGATAGTTCGACGTTCCAAACGTACCGATTTTAAAGGTTTGTCGAACACCAAAACGCAAATAGTCATGATTGATTTCACTTCCGAGAAACTGAGGAATACCTTTTTCGTAAAACGCGTAAAATTGAGGCCATTTTGAACCGAGCACGACTTTTCGATTCGGTTCTCGCATATATTTCTGAAAAGGAGTAAACCGCAGCGTAAAATCAGCTAAAAAAGCATTATAACGTTGAAACTTGGGAGGTTCATTATTATCGAGAGCATCATCAAACCAACGTATAAAACGCGTATCCTCAGGTAATGGCCGTCTGGCGGTAAACGTAAAGTTTGACTCCAGATAAAGGCCATTCAACAGCTCAACATCGTGAAATAACGTACTCGAAGTTTTTTCAATAAAATTATCCCTCAACAAGACCTGAGTAAAAGCATCATAGGATCGAATCAAATCATAGTTATGAACGAAGTTGACCCCAACTCTCGCTTGTTTAAAAGGACCGTAAAGATAGCGCAGTCGTGTAAAACCTTTGACATCTCCATTCAACAGCCCCACATCAGCACGAGAATATGAATCTAAGGTCGTTTCATCTTCCCACTTCTTGAAATAATTAAAATCTGGACCAACACGAGGACCAGCGATATAAACGGGTTGTATCATGGCTGCGATAGAACTCAACGTCCACTGCATTTTCTTAGTACGATTTCGGTGATCAATACCAAACCACAACAACTTCCAAAATGTGATTTTATTAAAAACAGAATCTACAGAGTCCAAATAAGAGCTTTGCGTGAATAAATTCTCGATACTATCTCGTTTTTTGATATAGGCTTGTTCATCCTTGGACAATGGTGTCGTCCGTCGCGATTGCCAGTAAGTAGAATCCCTATTGTATGCCGCACGAGATGTT
The DNA here is from genome assembly GCA_913056215.1 of uncultured Flavobacteriales bacterium. GTDB lineage: Bacteria > Bacteroidota > Bacteroidia > Flavobacteriales_D > Crocinitomicaceae > Brumimicrobium. The sequence goes on from CAJXMN010000022.1 coordinate 27,767, forward strand.
ACTGCAACTTCATTACCGAAATATCCTTTTTCGAATTGTGGGTTAAAGATATAATTGGAATAATCAACAATCGTCATCCCGTTTATCTGCTCGTCATTATATTCAACACCATACTTCATTTGTTGATTTTTAAGAATACAGAGCGTATCCCCAGATAAATCAAATTCTTGATGAATTTCAAAATAGTCATAAACGTAAAGATTTCCCTTTTCCAGACGCAATTCAAGTTTCTCTACCATCCAAGTACTATCCTGAACCCAAATAAAACCCTCCAATGTAGATGTAGCACTACTTCTAGGTATAATTTTAATTTTGTTCAAAGTTACACTATCCTTGCGCTCTCTTTTCTCTACTAAACGGTACTTGTATGAAAAGATACCAGCAGTGCTAATCGGAGATTGTATAGGTGATTCATTTAAATCATCAAGATACAATAGATTTTTAAAAAAATTAAAATTGGTTTTGGCTGTAGTCGTATAATAGAGGCGTTGGTCACTCCCTCTCTTTTCATAAGCATTACGTACCTCTTTAACATAATCAGGCGGAGCAAAGTTACGTTCCAGCTCTACCTCCACGAGATTCACATTAGTAAGGTCTCCAAGTTTTTCGGATTTCAGCGTTTCGATATCAGCATAATTCGCATCAACCTCACTCGTATCCTTCTCTTTTAGAATCACTTTTTGGTCCTTGGCACGAATGTAAACATCACATTTATAAGGATATCGATTAAAATCTAGCTGATCCTTCCGATCAATCACCCGCTTAATAATATCACGCCCTGGGTTTCTGCGTTCAACTGCATATTCAACCGTTTCTAGTTCTTTTATATCCATAGGAAACAATTGAATATCTTTTTTATTTATCCCCTGTTTAACAACCGCAAAGACTTCTTTAGTTTCATACCCATTTGCGCGTATCACAAGATAATATTCACCTTCTTGAAGACGCATCATGTAATTACCCTCAATATCAGCTCGAGTACGCAACCCTGGTTGGTTTTTGACATACACGTTAGCAAAAGGGATTCCCGTCCACGACTCATCAACAATTTGACCTTCAAGCGTATTTTGACTGAATATCGAATAGCCATTCGTTATCATCAAACACGTTAAAAGGAGAATTCTGACCATAATTACGGTTGTTTCAAAACACCGACCCGTTTAATTTTAAAACGATCCGCCAACAGTTCATCAACTGAACCATTAAAGATATTCCGATTGAAATAATCTACCAATAAAAACTTGGTTAAAACGTGATCATAGGTAATAATAAACTCATTTTCCGGATAATCAGATGACTGGACAACGTCGTTTTCAAATATACGTTCTCCATCCCGGTCTTTAAATTTGGTAAAGTATTCGATGGAATCATAGACTATAGGTGCGCCATTCCATTGGTATCCGTTAAGGGAATAATAGGCTCCAAAGTCATGCTCACGCATGAATCCAACAATCTCACCCGCTTCACGAATTCGGAAAATACGCATTTCAACTCTTTTTATCTTTTCTTTCTTTCTCTTTTAAGTATTCCTGATGGCGTTCCATCCGTTTCATCATGTACCTACGAATAAAAAATAATCCTAGCGTCATAATGGCAAAAATGTAATAAATAACCCATCGATCAAAACCATCAATAAACCCTTTGTACGTGACAGCTATGACAATTGCGAGCGACGCCACCAACCAGAAGTTTTGCATTATTTTATTGTAGGTTCTCATAAATTAATCTTTTAAAAATATTTGAGCAGTCGGTTTATAAAACTGGGCTGTGTCAAAAGCAGGTGTTGTCCAGGCTCCAACTCCAGAAACGACCATATCTGGTGATGTTATGACTACAGCTTTATCGGTAAAAATAGAATCGCCCTTTTTATTCCAATAGAGCACCTCTGATTCAAGCGTTTTCTGCTCACGCAAATTTAGTAGACGTACACTATCCCGAACCGTAATGTTTCCCGATTCCTCATCAATTTCTCCATATAAGGAGGTCAAACGCGTAGCCAATGTCCCATCATCGTCGAAAAAGTTAACCTTTAATCCATCTTTAAACTTAGTCACTTTCTTGGGTGCAGCATATGTTTCAGCGATGCCAGCATAAATTTCCAATTGAGCCCATCCTGAATCGGTATAAATAACATGAAGCTCCTCACTGGTTTCGTCAGGTGTCGTGGAGCTTGTTGTGATTTTTTTCACCTTTTCCAGATCATTCTCACATGAAACAAATATTCCTGTCATGCCTAGCACAACAGGAATATAAATTTTTAAAAATTTGATTGACGTTTGCACTGGAATTAATAGGCTTTAACTTTAAAAGTTTTTCCCCAACAACTCAAGGTCACCTCATCTCCCTCTTCCATGTCTTGATTGAATATATCTGAAGATGTTGGACATTGCTTTTTGAATCGTTGAACCAAGGCGTTATTTCCAGCTTTTTGTGCCAATTCAACTGCGTAATAATTATTCGCTTTACGATCAAATGTCGACACACCACATTGATTCATCATAGCATTAACACTTTTTGCAGCAATGCTGTATCCTTTTGAACTGTTTTTACCAGACACTCCAAGACCTGCATTGTGAGCCGATTTGAATCGTCCAGCTCTATAATAAGCATTGGCAATTTCCAATTCAATATCACTTTTCTGATCAGCATCGGACGACATATTTTTGGCCTTCTCAAAGGTTTGAATAGCATCATTTACATCGCCCTGTGCCATTTGCAATTTAGCTTTAGCCAAAACAGCATCTGTAGAAGGATCTATAGCTATAATCGTATCTACTAACATAGCGTACTCATCACTACCTGTACACCCCTTATCTTCTAGTAAAGACATAAAGTTTTTTACTGTGGACTTTTTTGTGGCTTTCTCTTGCGGTAATTCATCCATAAACAGACTAATCTCTGGCAGTAAATCTTCGCAATTGCGCACTACTCGACTCATATACTTAGATAAAAAGTCAATTGTAGATGCACCCATATCACCTTTTGAAGCATAATCAGAAAGTTTAAAGTACTCTGAAATCAATCGCTTTTTATAACCTGCTTTTTTATCCTTGTCTTTCGCTTGCACCCATAAATTATAAAGGTTAGCATAATATTGCTTTAGAAAACCTTTATTTACTTCTTCTGCATCATGATGAATTCCAATCTGGTACGCTCTATCGGCCTTTTTCATATTGCCCGGCTTTCCTTGCTTCAAATAAGAATAGGCCTGATAAGATTTCCAATCAGGTTGATCACCATGTTCCTCCTGGGCCCATTCATAAACCTGAATCAATGTATCAAGATAAGCTTTTTCTGTTTCTTCAGATTCCGCGCTTTTCATAGATCGTTTCACTGAATAAACAAATGGATTATAAAATACCATATCCAGTCCTTCGCATTCTTTATGAGCAATCACATACGAACGTGTCACTTTCTTATATTCCTTCGCTTTATATGCATTTCCAGCAATAGCTTGGTAACGCTTACATTCATCTGCATCCTGCGCAGTCACTAATGTACTTGCGAACACTGTTAACATTAAAAGTAAATTCTTAAACTTCATTTTTTATTATTTAATTAATCTAACTTGTATTTTCTAAACCACTTATCGTAACTAGGAGCAATATTTATGCCGAAATTAAATCCAAAGTACCCCTCGTTCAACTGAGCAGTTGAAGATGCCGCACCCAACTCACCTACGCGAGCAGAAAAATTAACGCTCGAGACAGCACGGTTTATTACAATGGGTATTCCGACCCCAGCAGTTATCCCTCGATCAACCAATCCCTCACCTTGCGTTAAGTATTGCGTGTTGACCGTATAAGCTCCTAGTCGGTAACGAAATCGATCAAAAAAGTTTAAGTAAGCAGATCCGCTACTAGATTTGTGATGCGGCGAGTATTCAAAACCAATGCGCGTTGCTTGTAAATCTCTAAAACCAGGTGCACTCGTGGAGCCATTAAATTCTTCAGTGAATGTGGACCAATTTTCGGTTGACCACTCACCTGTTAACATGAATAGTGGTGACTTAGAAGAACGCGAACTTTCATCTGGTTGCGGAGTAAAGATATAAGAGGCTCCCAGGGATAATCGCTCTGGTAACTGAATACTTCCTTCTACATTTGGATTTGACAGAAGGGTGTCGTAACTACTGGTATTAGTAACACTTGAAAAATAAACGCGATAATCCGATCGTCGTGCATTCAGCGATTGTTCCAACCGATAAGTCGCCCCAAAATAAACCTGATGTTCTATGCTCGGTTTCCAATTATAATTGAGGCCTATTTCACCCCCAATAGCTTTTGCTTGTAATTCTCTTTTATCAAAACCGCCAGACTGTCCAACATTGGTATTGCGATAGGAAGTGCGCTTATTAATGATCGATCCGAAATAGTGTTTCCCGTTCAAGCCAATCGTTAACGCGTGCTTTCTACGCTTAATAATGGTAGCAGAAAAACCGACAATTGCTTCTTGAATCGCACCAGAACCGTTATAATCTTGGAATAAGCTATCACCGTTTACAATTTGATAATCGTTAATTTCGTAGCCAGTTCTGCTGAGTGGCTTTATTCCAAAGGCTAATCCAAAGCGGTTGGCAAAAGGAATAATTAAAGACATATGTGTGATTCCAGAAAAACTTCCAGATGATTCGTTTCCACCAGTTGAAAACCGTTGTTGTTCATGAGCCAGCCCCAAGGAAAATAAGGGTAATTGATGGGTAACATGACTGTAACTCGATGGGTTGAATAAATTCACTTGTGAAGAATCAAACACAGCTGTAGACGCACCGCCCAAACTTGTAAGGTAGGCATTACCATAAAAGGAGACATCACCGATTCCTTGTGATGAATAGGGGCTATTGGTACTGATTTGAGCTGTAGATAACAAGCCCAAAGTAAAAGAAAAAAGAACCAATATATATTTAGCCATTATGCTTTAAAATTAAATACAGACCCTTAACGGTCAAATTTTCATCGGCAAAGATGCTATTTTTTAACGCTTTATCAAACCTTTTAGCGTCTCCACCCGTCAAAAAAATTGTTAATGGCTGAAATTGTTGTGCATAGCGGTGGACTATTCCATTTAATTCTTCGATGATTCCATTTACTACACCGCTTTCGATCGCTTCTTTTGTGCTTGTACCAGCTAAAGGAGGGAACGATTCATACTCGAGATAAGGAAGTTGCCCCGTAAATTCATTGAGGGCACGAAACCTCATATTCAATCCAGGAGAAATTCCTCCTCCCAAATACTTCTTTTGTACCACACAATCATATTTAATGCATGTTCCAATATCTATGACCAGGGCATTGTTATTCGCACTCATCTGTTCAGCAGCCACAGCATTTGCAATGCGATCAGCTCCAAGTGTTTTCACTGTAGTGTATGCGGACAAATCGATGGGCAACTTGGTCAGGTGCGACAACGTAACTGAAGGATTTATCATTGACTGGAGTTTTCTGGTTGCCTGATCCGACTGAACTGAAGCGAGAATGGATTGATCGATTTGAGCATGATTGAGCACCCGTTTCAATTTTTCGAGATCGTTGGCATCAATGCGCACTTGATTACTTATTTTTTCATCTTCAAAAAATACGAGCTTGACTTTTGTATTTCCCGCATCTACAATTAAATATGTTTTGTGATCCCTCATATTGCTACAAAGGTAATAGAAGAATCTATAATTTTTTTGTCGATGATGCCTTGTAAATAAAATTAGTTACTATCTTTGCGCTCACCTTACCGAAGGTGGTTCTGTAAAAAGAACTTTTTAGGAGGTGATGTAGCTCAGTCGGTAGAGCAAAGGACTGAAAATCCTTGTGTCGGCGGTTCGATTCCGTCCATCACCACGTAAAAAAGCGAGGACTCCGGTTCTCGCTTTTTTTGTTTTAATAACTAACCACCTTACGAAATAAAACTACATATATAAAAAACTGACTTTCATCAGTTGGCGTTTTTAAAAA
>CAJXMN010000023.1 GCA_913056215.1 uncultured Flavobacteriales bacterium
TTGAAAGAAGCAGGAGACTGGGAGGCACTTCAAAAATTACCGAAGAATTCATCGAAAGTGCGGATGCACAATCGTTGCAGTTTAACGGGGCGTCCGAAAGGATATATGCGCCAGTTCGGAATATCACGTGTGATGTTTCGGGAAATGGCACTTTCTGGTAAAATACCAGGAATCAAAAAATCAAGTTGGTAATCTATAGTTAGGAAAGATATGAATACAGATCCTATAGCAGATTTTTTAACTCGCGTAAGAAATGCGAGTAGTGCACGTAAAAAAGTAGTTGAAATTCCTGCTTCGAAAACGAAGGCTGCAATGACGAAAATCCTTTTTGATAAAGGATATATAAGCAATTATAAAGTCATTGAAGACGACAAGCAAGGAGTCATCAAGATTGCACTCAAATATAACCCCTCAACGAAGACACCTGCAATTACAAAATTGCAACGTATCTCTTCACCAGGGTTGAGAAAGTATAGTAACGCAAAAGATTTACCCCGCGTTCTGAACGGTTTGGGTATCGCCATAATATCTACTTCAAAAGGTGTTGTGTCTGATAAAGAAGCTCGAACACAGAAAATCGGTGGTGAAATCTTATGCTACGTTTATTAATTAATTAAAGGATTATTTAGAAATGTCAAGGATAGGTAAATCCCCAATAAGCATCCCGAGTGGTGTCGAAGTTAAAGTTGATGACAATGTCATTACTGTGAAAGGACCGAAAGGAGAATCTACTGAAGAACTAGGTGGCGGTATCACAGTGGAAAAAAATGATGATGTATTAACTTTTCACCGCGCATCGGAAGCTCCTGTTCATAAAGCAAAACACGGTCTTTATAGAGCGTTGGTTTTAAATATGATCGAAGGTGTATCGGAAGGGTATAAGAAAGTACTGGAAATTATAGGTGTTGGTTTTCGTGCCGACGTGAAAGGTCAAGTGTTGACCCTTTCTGTTGGACACTCACATCCTATTGTATTTGAACTTCCAGAGGAAATTAAGGTATCTGCTGAAACCGCTAAAGGTAAGGCGCCAGTTGTTACATTGGAATCTCACGATAAACAACTGTTGGGACAAGTAGCTGCCAAAATACGTTCCTTCCGTAAACCTGAACCTTACAAAGGAAAAGGAATCCGATTCCAGGGTGAACAAATAAGAAGAAAAGCTGGTAAAGCCGCAGGTAAATAACCTTAATAATTAGAAGATCATGGCATTTAGTAAAATAGCAAGAAGAGCTAAAATTAAAAAAGGTATCCGTAAGAATTTAACGGGTACAGCAGAACTTCCGAGGTTGACGGTGTATAGAAGTAACAAACAAATCTATGCGCAAATTATCAATGACCTGAAAGGTGAAACACTTACATCTGCCTCTTCGCAAGGTATGAAAGATTGCGAAGGGTTGCCCAAAGTTGAACAAGCAAAAGTGGTAGGTAAAACTATCGCTGAAAAAGCTTCAAAGGCAGGCATCGAGAATGTGAAGTTTGATCGTAATGGTTATTTATACCATGGAAGAGTTAAATCACTTGCTGACGCAGCAAGAGAAGGAGGACTAAAATTTTAAAAAATGGCAGCAAAAGTAAACAATCGAGTTAAACCTGGTGACTTGGAATTAGTCGATAAGTTAGTCGGTATTAACAGAGTTACCAAGGTAACAAAGGGTGGTCGTACATTTAGCTTCTCAGCAATCGTTGTTGTTGGTGATGAAAATGGTATTGTCGGTCACGGCCTTGGTAAAGCGAATGAAGTAACAGAGGCAATTTCAAAAGGAATTGACGATGCGAAAAAGAATTTGATTCGCGTACCAATTATTAATGATACGGTACCGCACCTTCAAAAAGGAAAGTATGGCGGAGCACGCGTACTTCTAAAACCCGCATCGAATGGTACTGGTGTAATTGCTGGTGGTGCGATGCGTGCAGTTTTGGAGAGTGTTGGAATACATAATGTATTGGCGAAATCTCAAGGTTCGTCAAATCCGCATAACGTGGTAAAAGCAACAGTAGATGCATTAGCTCAAATGCGCGATGCAGTAGCTGTTTCTAAACAACGCGGCGTGTCAATAGAAAAGGTGTTTAACGGTTAATAAATAGTACAAAATGGCTACAATTAAAATCAAGCAAGTTAAAAGTGCAATTAACCGTCCAAAACGTCAAAAAGATACGGTGAAAGCATTAGGACTGAGAAAAATGAACCATATCGTAGAAAAAGAGGATACGCCTCAAATCCGCGGTATGATCGCGAAAGTTCAACATATGGTTGAGCAAGTTGACTAATCCAATAAAATTAGAAAGTAATGAGCTTAAATAATTTAACTCCAGCAAAAGGATCTGTGAAGCGTCAGCGTCGAATAGGTCGTGGTGAAGGTTCTGGCTACGGTGGAACTGCAACGCGAGGACACAATGGTGCAAAATCAAGATCTGGATACAGCAAAAAAATCGGATTTGAAGGTGGACAAATGCCACTTCAAAGACGTGTTCCTAAGTATGGTTTTAATAATATTAATCGTAAGGAATATAAAGCTGTCAATCTCGATGTGATACAGGAATTGATTGATCGTAAGGACGTTTCTGAAATCAATCCAGAAGTCTTGCGTGAGAACGGTTTGCTAGGAAACAGAGAACAAGTAAAAATCCTCGGTAGAGGAGAGTTGAATGCAAAGATTAACGTGAAGGCACATCGCTTTTCTGCTTCCGCAAAAGCGGGAATTGAAGCAAAAGGTGGTGATTGTACAGAAATCTAATTAACTTTGCAAACTATTTTACCCCAATGAAGAAACTGATAGAGAACTTTAAAAATATTTGGAAAGTCGAAGAACTGAGGAAAAGGTTAATGGTAACCTTGTCTCTGATTCTCGTCTTCCGGATAGGATCCTTCATCGTACTACCTGGCGTGGACAGTGCCAAGCTGGGCGCTGAAAGTGCCGATGCTGGAACAATCGAAGGCTTACTTGGATTGCTTTCTGGTGGTGGATTTACGAATGCATCCTTTTTGGCACTCGGTATTATGCCTTATATATCTGCTTCCATTATCATGCAGTTGATGGGGATGGCCGTGCCAGCTGTGCAGAAAATGCAGCAAGAAGGTGAAAGTGGTAGAAAGCGCATTAATAACTATACGCGCATACTGACAATTATTATTTGTGCTGTTCAAGCACCTGGTTATTTGTCGTTGTACGTGGCTGGTAAAAATGCAATTCCTGCTGAATTTATGAATTCACCACTTTGGTGGACCCAGTCGGTTCTGGTCCTAGTTGCTGGTGCCATGTTTGCAGTGTGGCTTGGTGAAAGAATTACGGATAAAGGTGTAGGAAATGGTATCTCTTTGTTAATAACTGTGGGTATTATTTCGCGCTTACCACAATCTTTTGTAGCAGAAACGGTTTCGAATTCGATGCTTATCGTAATTCTGGAAGTAGTTGTTTTTGTGTTGATAGTGATGGTTACAGTGCTGGTCGTTCAGGGGGTACGAAAAGTTCCCATGAATTATGCCAAACGTGTTGCAGGTGCTCGTGGAGCATCTTCTACATCCCAAGGAGCCCGGTCTTACCTGCCTATTAAGGTGAATGCTTCTGGTGTGATGCCGATTATTTTTGCTCAGGCGATCATGACTGTACCAGTAATGTTTGCTGAACAGCAGTTTGGAATATTCGGGTTGTGGTATAATCTAGTGTTGGCATTTTTGATTATCGTGTTTACGTACTTCTATACTGCGATAATGATCAACCCTAAAAAAATGGCTGATGATATGAAGCGTAATGGCGGTTTTATACCTGGTGTACGTCCTGGAGAGGAAACCGCGAGCTTTATAGATACGTTGGTCTCGAAAATCACATTGCCCGGTTCTGTATTTCTGGCAGTCATTGCGATCTTACCAGCTATAGCAGTGCAGTTCGGAGTTGGTGATGGGTTTGCACTGTTTTTTGGTGGTACTTCATTGCTGATAATGGTTGGCGTGGTACTAGATACATTACAGCAAATTGAATCATATTTATTAAATCGTCATTATGATGGTTTAATGGAAGGTACAAAGATCCGCGGACGACGTTCGCAAGGTGAATTATCTGGAATGTAAAATATAAATAGAGATGGCAAAACAAGCACCAATAGAACAAGATGGTACGATTCTCGAGGCATTATCCAACGCGATGTTCCGTGTGGAACTAGAAAATGGTCACGTGATTACAGCACATATCTCTGGTAAAATGCGTATGTATTATATCAAGATATTACCTGGAGATCGCGTGAAAGTAGAGATGTCTCCATACGATTTAACTAAAGGGAGAATTTCATTTAGATATAAATAAGGGGTATATTCCCGCAAAAAAGAAAATGATATGAAAGTTAGAGCTTCAGTCAAAAAGCGGTCGGAAGATTGCAAAATTGTAAAAAGAAAAGGAAGAGTTTACGTTATAAACAAGAAGAACCCTAAGATGAAACAACGTCAGGGTTAGAAATTAGTTTGAAATTATGGCGAGAATTGCAGGTATAGATTTACCAAAAAACAAAAGAGGTGTTGTCGGTTTGACTTACATCTACGGTATTGGACACAGTCGGGCGAAAGAGATCCTCGAGGCGAGTAAAGTTGATGAAAATATCAAAGTCGATGATTGGTCTGACGAACAAGTAGGGAAAATACGAAATGCACTTGAAGAGATAAAAGTTGAAGGTGCGTTACGTTCTGAAGTTCAAATGAACATCAAACGATTGATGGATATTGGATGTTACCGTGGAGTTCGTCACAGAGCCGGACTACCGTTGAGAGGTCAACGTACGAAAAACAACTCTAGAACGCGAAAAGGTAAAAGAAAAACTGTTGCCAACAAGAAGAAGGCAACTAAATAATTGTTGAGAAATGGCAAAAACAAATCAAAAGAAGAAGAAGAAAAATGTTAAAGTTGATGCAGTTGGCGAAGCGCATATACAAGCTACCTTCAATAACATCATCGTATCTTTAACCAATGCTCAAGGACAGGTGATTTCCTGGTCTTCTGCTGGAAAAATGGGCTTTAAAGGATCTAAGAAAAACACTCCCTACGCTGCACAAGTTGCAGCTGAAGAGTGTGCCAGAGAAGCACATGACTTCGGACTACGTCGAGTAAAAGTTTTTGTGAAAGGTCCTGGGTCTGGTCGTGAATCAGCTATCCGTTCCATCCACAATTCTGGTATTGAGGTAACTGAAATTATTGATGTTACTCCTTTGCCGCACAATGGGTGTCGCCCACCGAAAAGAAGAAGAGTATAATTATTTCAAACCCGAGGAGTCACGCTGGCGAAGGAGGATGCCTTAATTCCCAGTGCCTCATAATATTTAAATAGAATGGCAAGATATAGAGGTCCAAAATCAAAAATCGCACGTCGATTTAGAGAACCAATTTTTGGTCCGGACAAGGCGTTAGAACGTCGTAGTTACGGTCCTGGACAGCACGGTCCAAACAAAAGAAGAGGAAAACAATCTGAGTACGCAGTTCAGTTGGCTGAAAAACAAAAAGCTAAACATACGTATGGTATTCTAGAGCGTCAATTTTCAAACCTTTTCAAGAAAGCATCTGCTTTGAAAGGAATTACAGGTGAAAACTTACTTGTTTTATGTGAATCACGTCTGGATAATACAGTTTTTCGTTTAGGAATTGCTCCAACACGCCGAGCAGCTCGCCAATTCGTTACACACAAGCATATCACTGTGAACGGTAAATTGGTTAACATTCCATCTTATACATTGCGCGTTGGTGATGTTGTGGGGGTGCGTGAAAAGTCAAAATCATTAGAAGCGATCACCAACTCGTTGGCCGCTAGTTCGAAGAAATACGATTGGTTAGATTGGGATCCTGCTAAAATGGTAGGTACCATCATGAGCGAACCGACGCGTGAAATGATTCCTGAAAACATCAAGGAACAGCTAATCGTCGAATTATATTCTAAATAAAAATAACGAATTAACATGGCTATTTTAGATTTTCAAAAGCCGGATAAGGTTATCATGATTGAATCCAATGAGCACGAAGGTCAATTCGAGTTTCGTCCATTGGAGCCAGGTTATGGTATTACCGTAGGTAACGCTTTAAGACGTATATTACTTTCCTCATTGGAAGGATTTGCGATCTCATCTATACGAATCGAAGGAGTTGAACACGAGTTTTCTACTATTAAAGGAGTAGTTGAGGACGTGACTGAAATCGTTCTGAATCTGAAACAAGTTCGCTTTAAACAGCAAATCGAAGATCAAGACGAGGAGACAGTTGTAATTTCTATCGGAGGACAGGAAACATTTACTGCTGGAGATATTGGTAAATTTACTTCTGCTTTTCAGGTATTAAATCCGGATCTCGTGCTTTGCAATATGGAGCCTTCTGTAAAACTGGATATCGAACTCAAGATTATTAAAGGTCGTGGGTATGTTTCCGCAGAAGAAAATAAAACGGCGGGTGCGCCTTTCGGAACGATTTTTATAGATTCAATATTTACCCCTATAAAAAACGTGAAATATGCAGTTGAGAATTTCCGCGTTGAACAGAAAACGGACTACGAAAAGTTGATTTTCGATATTAAAACGGATGGCTCAATTCATCCGAAAGATGCGCTTCAAGAAGCTGCTAAGATTTTGATTCACCATTTCATGTTGTTCTCTGATGAGCGCATTACGCTTGATAGTGAGATCAAATCTGAAACGGAAGAATTTGATGAAACGTCACTTCATATGCGACAACTGTTAAAGACAAAGTTGGTTGACTTAGATCTTTCAGTGCGCGCATTGAATTGTTTGAAGGCAGCGGATGTTGAAACATTAGGTGACCTCGTCTCTTACAACAAAAATGACTTGTTGAAGTTCAGAAACTTTGGTAAGAAGTCATTGACAGAACTCGAGGACCTTGTGGAATCAAAAGGACTGTCTTTTGGAATGAATGTGTCTAAGTATAAATTAGACAAAGAGTAGAAATTGAATTAAGCTATTAAAATGAGACACGGAAAGAAATTTAATCATTTGAGTAGAAAGTCGGCGCACCGTAAAGCGATGTTGTCCAATATGGCATGTTCTCTTATAGAGCACAAACGCATTGAAACGACAGTAGCTAAAGCGAAGGCTCTACGCGTATATATTGAACCGCTTTTAACAAAGTCAAAAACGGATGATACTCACTCCAGACGTATTGTTTTTCGCTATTTGCAGAGCAAAGATGCTGTAACGGAACTGTTCCGCGAAGTGGCTCCAAAGATAGGTGAACGACCTGGAGGTTACACGCGAATCATTCGCTTAGGCAATCGCCTTGGTGATAATGCAGAGATGTGTATGATTGAGCTTGTTGACTTTAATGAATTGATGACAAAAGAGCCAAAAGAGAAGAAAACGAGACGTTCACGTCGCGGAGGAGGTTCCAAAGCAAACAAATCATCTGATAAAGGTGCTGGAAAGCAAACTGAAGGCAATAAGGAAGAAACGAAAGAAGCGAAGTCAAAAGCGGAAACTCCGAAAGGTGAAGCTAAAAAGGAGGAGGCTCCAAAGGCTAAGGCTAGCGAAGAAGCTCCGAAAGGTGAAGCCAAAAAGGCACCGAAGAAGGATACTGCGAAAGCAGATGATGCTGATGCGAAGAAGGATACTGCTAAGAAAGCTAAGAAGGACGATGCTCCGGAAGCTAAAAAGGAAGCTCCTAAGACAAAAAAATCAGCTCCTAAAAAGGATGATGATAAAAAAGACGACGAGAAGAAATAATTTCTTCCTAAGACGTTGTGAGAGGCTGTCTATTCAATAGATGGCCTCTTTTTGTTTATAGAATGTGTAAATTTGTAGTCTAGAATTGACGATGATGAGTGAAGAGAATACCCATAAGTCGGGTTTTGTGAATATTGTGGGTAGCCCTAATGTGGGTAAATCAACCCTGATGAATCAGCTGTTGGGTGAGAAATTATCGATTGTGACCTCAAAGGCTCAAACGACCCGCCATCGAATTCACGGTATCCTCAACGAAAAGGACTATCAAATCGTTTTTTCGGATACTCCTGGTGTTCTTGAGGCTTCTTACGAATTGCACGATACGATGATGTCGTATGTCGAAACGGCGCTAAAAGATGCTGATGTATTACTTTTTATAACAGATGTATTTGAGCGAACCGTTAATCATGAACAAACGCTGGAACGTATCCAACGATTAGATGTTCCTGTTATTTGTCTAGTCAATAAAATTGATCTTAAACAACAAGAAGAAGTGGCTGAACGACTCGAACATTGGCAAAAGACTTTGCCAAATGCGCAAGTTCTGCCGGTTTCTGCAAAGCACAATTTCAATATTGCACCAATTCTAGAGTTAATTCTGGAACAGTTGCCAGAAGCTCCGGCTTATTTTGATAAAGAGAGTGTATCTGATCGTCCAGTGCGTTTTTTCGTCGCTGAAATTATTCGAGAGAAGATATTTTTGAATCTCAAAAAAGAAGTGCCTTATGCTTGTGAAGTTGAGGTGACAGATTTTGTGGAGGAACCGGATCTTATACGTATTCGAGCTGTGATCATCGTAGAGAGGGACTCACAAAAAGGTATAATTATCGGTGCTAAAGGACGACAATTGAAATATATTGGCAGGGACAGTCGTATCGATATCCAAAAGTTTCTGCGAAAGAAAGTTTTTCTAGAGACATTTGTGAAAGTCGATAAGAACTGGCGCGATAATGAAAAGAAATTAAAAAAATACGGCTATTAAGCTATGGGGAATATAATTGCTATTGTTGGAAGACCAAATGTCGGTAAATCAACACTATTTAATCGCTTGACAGAATCAAGGCACTCAATTGTAGAAGGTCAGTCTGGAGTAACGCGCGATCGTATCTACGGCAAAGGTTTATGGAATGGACAGGAGTTTTCTGTTGTCGATACCGGGGGCTACGTTAAAGGATCGGATGACGTGTTTGAGAGCGCGATCCGAAAGCAAGTGGAAATTGCCGTTGAAGAAGCCAATGCGATCATATTTATGGTCGATGTTCAAACGGGTATAACGGATTTGGACGAACGCGTAGCAGCATTGTTGCGAAAAACAAAAAAAGATGTCTACATTGCTGCTAATAAGGTAGACAATAGTAAATTGATCGGAATGTCCTCGGAATTCTGGTCATTGGGAGTAGGCGAAGTTTTCGATCTTTCGGCTACGAACGGTTCCGGAACGGGAGATTTACTCGATGCCATTGTGGAAAAATTTACACCAGATGATGCCGATGTAGAAGAGGATTTACCGCGTTTTGCCATTGTTGGGAAACCAAATGTCGGTAAGTCTTCTTTGGCTAATGCGCTGATTGGAAAGGAACGCAATATTGTTACACCTATTTCAGGAACGACCAGGGATTCCGTGAACACGCGATACAATGCCTTTGGATTTGATTTTCTTTTAATTGATACGGCAGGAATACGAAAAAAAGCTAAGGTGCACGAGGATATTGAATACTATTCGGTGTTGCGTTCAGTGCGCACCATCGAAAGTGCTGATGTCTGTATCTTTTTGATCGATGCAACGGAGGGGATACAGAAGCAAGACCTCAATATTTATTACATGTGCGAGAAGAATCACAAAGGCGTGGTCGTGCTCGTGAACAAATGGGATTTAATAGAGAAAGATCACAAGACCACACGCGATATGGAACTCAAAATCAAGCGTCAACTATCACCGTTTAATGATGTGCCGATTGTTTTTACCTCTTCACTACATAAACAACGCATTCATAGAGCACTCAAAGCTGCTATGCGTGTCTATGAAAATCGCATTAAAAAGATCCAGACATCTGTATTGAATGAAGTGATGTTAAAGGAGATTGAACACAATCCACCACCTTCTATAAAAGGGAAATTCATCAATATCAAGTTTGTTTCACAGTTACCAACGCATGCACCCGCTTTTGCGTTTTTCTGTAACCTACCACAATATATCCGCGACAATTATAAACGATTTTTAGAGAATAAATTGCGCGAACATTTCGATTTTGAAGGGGTCCCTGTTCGGGTCTTTTTTAGAAAGAAATAATAGAAATACTATTGCTGCAGTGCGAAACTTTCTTAGATGATGATTAGTTCCGAAAGGACCGCTATTCGGGATACATTCGCGAGTAGAGATTTTGGAATTTACCACGAGTTTAATGAGTTGTATAAAAACGGATAATTATTTTATCGGAACGGACAATTATGAAAGGTGCGTATCGATAGCTTAGTGTTCTATTGCCAAGAGTTGAAACCCTTGGCAATAGAAGATGATGACATAAAGCCACTCAGGGGATATATTCAATACTTTTACGCTTTGCTTAGCTACTACATTCGTCGTGAATTCTAAAGTCGAATAAAAAACAAAACGGTCACATTTAAAAATGCAACCGTTCTGCCTTAAACCAATCATAAACCAACCAGAAAATTACTTTATAAACGTTTGAAAGTGATAAAAGGTTGGAAAAAATTGTACTTTTTCTTTGCGCGGGTATTTTGCGAAGGATAGTAGTGGAGTGGGTAATATCGACTGCTTTTAAACTGCTGTATTTGGCAATACCTGACAAGGTTAGTAAGTAGAAGGATTGCCCGTTTTGTAGAAGGTGAAAACGAGAATAAGAATATAAACCCTCTTCAGGTGAAAGCGGGGCATATTTTCATTCACATAATTCGTGCAAAAAATGTTAAAAAAATTGGATTTATAAAAAATGAATTAGTAAAACTTGGTGAGCCGTTTTTATTTTTTAAACTTGCACTGTTTAGCTGATAACGAAGGCCTTATTGAGTATCTATTGAACCACTTAAGTCGAATATTTCGGCTTAATAACTTAAATTAAAATTGAATAATTATGAAAAGAGTGATGGTAAGCAGCGTAATGGTAATTGCTGCAATGTTGTTTTCCTGTGAAAAAGAGCAGGTGGATACGAATGAAGATATTTCGAATGAGTTGGCACAGCGCTCAGATCATGGAAGTGCAAACGATCAAAAGGAAGGAGAGAACGCTACGAAAGAAGTAGGAGATGAACTCTGTGAATGTACTGGCTTTGAGCTTAGAAGGGATGAATCGGGCTACAGCTGCCCGCGGTCTGCTGAAGATAATTGCTCAAAAGTTCAACCTTGCCCTTGTGACTTAATTGCAGATGTTGGTTTGGAAACTCATTTTGATAAAGATAATTTCGATCTTTTTCAGGAAGCACTAGCAGATAATACGTTGACTGAGTTTTTCTCGTCCAAAGCCTGGGTTGGTGTTTTTAATGGGTTAAAAGAAAAACCTGAAATACATGAAGCACTAAAATCTGGTGAAGCAACGGTTGTGGAGTACATGCAATCCGATAAAGTATACTATTTTATTGTTGACGAAGCGTTGGATAACGCCGATAATATTCAGGTTTCAGATGCCATGTTGACCTTAGAAGTTCCAGTTGCTGAGTTATAATTGAATAAGCGAAAAGCTATTTTACTAAATTAGCTGATATGATACAACAAAAAATTCTTGGACTTTTCGTCTTCTTCGGAGGAATGCTTTTGAGCTGCACTTCGAAGAGCGAAAAGGTCAAGGATATACGAGCGCATGATTTCAAAATACCCACCGAGATAGCTGCGGTTGAGAACATGGGCTGGAGAGTACAATCGGAGGGCGGAATGGATTTTATCACCTATATTGATACTGCTTCAAACTTATACCTTTTTGATGTAATGCGCAATCGCGTTGTCGATACCGTAAAACTGCAAATGAGTGAAACCGGAATTGACTTTAATTACTATCCAAGGAGGGTATATTATCACTCGAAAGATTCAATTTTCATCCTCCCCGATGATGGGAGTCGCTCTATATTTATGGTCAATGCAAGAGGCGAAATTGAACGAAAGTGGGATATTGATCTGAAGGTAGATTATCCTTATTTAGTTTCTGGTTACCATTGGAATCCACTTTGCTTTAAAGACGGTAAGTTGATTGTTCGCTTCATTCCAAATATCAATTTTAATAACAACCGCAATACTTTCTTTAATATACCACCTGATTTAGTGATTAATACTAATAATGATTCTATCTGGCGTATTGGGAAATGGCCGAAAAAGTATCGAACTCAAAATTTTAACGCTGCACAAACACATCGAATTGTATTGTCTAATAGAGAAGTTCAAATAATTTATTCGCATGATGCGGACCATAATCTCTATGTTTTTAATGAGAAAGATTTCAAAGGGAAAGTGACTGCTAAGAGCAATTATATTAGTGAATTTGACATCTATTCTGATGATAGTTTAGATAATATAGCCTATACGATGCGCTATCTTTCAACTGCCCCTAGATACAAAGACATATTTTACGATGCTCAGCGCAAGGAATATTATAGGGTAGCGCTGCACCGAACAAATTATATCGATAAAGAGACCAATCGAAAAAAACGTGGATTTGATCGTCCCTGGTCCATCATTATTCTTGATTCTACGTTTGAAAAAATCGATGAAGTCAAGTTTGACCCTGATGAGTATCGAGCGGGTCCCCTGCTCATGACTAGTGAGGGGTTGTGGATACCACGCACTTCAGAGAATGGAGATTTTTACAACTATTCATTTAGTAATTTCAATCAGTTGAGATGAGGTTTTTGTTGGCTATAGCAATAGCATTGCTTCTCGTGGGAGCAGGATGTAGTCAGAGAACTAGCGAAAGCGCTAATGATCGAAAAACGCAGGTTTTTTCAAGCTACTTACAGGAAGAGTTGTCACTTAGCATTCCGAATCAAGAACACTACTACTTAATTGTTCACAAGGTTGGATGCCAGGGAGTGATCGAGTCAGCGCTCATGGATTTAAATCATGATTTTATGGAGCAAAAGAATATAGCGGTCATAACTTCCAACAGACAGCTCGTGGATAAGTATTTTTCCGATGAAAAAGTGAAAATATACTATGATAGAACTATTGATGTTATCAATCTTCCCCTTTATAATGTTAGCCTGATTAAGACCAGTAAAAAGCAGGTCTCATACATTCTTTCCGAACGAAAATGTTCGATAGATTTCGGCGAAGTAATTAAAGATTCATTAACCAATGGCTTACCATGAGTTTTGTATGCAACATTTGCTTGTGTATCACTCACCAATCAAATCGACTTAACAGTCGCACGCTTCAAACGCAGCCGTTCTGCCTTAAACCAATCATAAACCAACCAGAAAGTTAACTCCTAAACGTTTGAACAATATAAATGGTTGGAAGAAAGTGTACTTTTTCTTGTGCATTCCAATTTTACCATGGATAGTGTTGGAATTGAAAACATTGACTGAGTGCGGAATGCTGTATTTGGCAATACCTGACAAGGTTAGTAAGTAGAAGGATTGCCCGTTTTGTAGAAGGTGAAAACGAGAATAAGAATATAAACCCTCTTCAGGTGAAAGCGGGGCATATTTTCATTCACATAATTCGTGCAAAAAATGTTAAAAAAATTGGATTTATAAAAAATGAATTAGTAAAACTTGGTGAGCCGTTTTTATTTTTTAAACTTGCACTGTTTAGCTGATAACGAAGGCCTTATTGAGTATCTATTGAACCACTTAAGTCGAATATTTCGGCTTAATAACTTAAATTAAAATTGAATAATTATGAAAAGAGGAATTTATTTGTCGCTCATTAGTGTTTTTATGTGTTTTATTGCTTTCTCTCAATCTAATCACAAGTTGGATGGGAAGAGTAAAGGTTTCAAAACAATTGTTAATCATTCTTCTGGTCTGAAAGCTATCTATTCAGATAAAGTCAAAACACAAAGGGACGGT
Source organism: uncultured Flavobacteriales bacterium (assembly GCA_913056215.1). GTDB lineage: Bacteria > Bacteroidota > Bacteroidia > Flavobacteriales_D > Crocinitomicaceae > Brumimicrobium. The sequence continues at coordinate 13,718 of CAJXMN010000023.1, forward strand.
AAAACCTACGAATTTGAAGGAAATGTTCGAGTGGAAGATTTGGGAGGACCTATCCCTCCTGCAGCTGGATGTGGAGGAAAAAAATGGGTTTGTGGAGAGGCTGTAGCAGTTTCAGAATCAGGAGAAATCACTAAGGTTACCTGTGTTGGAACAGAAAAGAAATGTCTTAAATTAAAAAAGGCTAAAGTTCAAAAATAAACGTAATAACGCATCGTTACCATTTTTGGTAACGATGCTATTTTGCCATGAAGTATTTCGCAACTATACTCCTGCTATTACCAACAATGAGTCTACTATCACAAACTGATAAGTCGCGTTGTGAAGAATTAGATGGTCTTTATTCAGCATCAAAATCCAGAGCAATCACGTTTGTTTATCTCAATACGAACGGTTGCTCGAACTGTCTTGCAAGCTTGGAAAAAATATTTAAAAGCGATGAAAAAGGGGTTGTTAGTAATGTATATTATGTAGTTGGAGGTATAGAAGCCGAAGAGATTAACTATTATTTTCAGCACGTTATGGGTGAAAAAGCTGAAAAATTTGCAATACTTAAAAGCCCTCAATGCTCAAACGGATTCAAATCGAATGAACAATCAAAAGTTCGTGTTATAAGCAATGGCGAGGTGATTTTCGAAAAACTATTAAAAAACATCGCGTTTGATAGTATTCCATTCGATCAACCCCAATCTGTTCACGTGAATCTTTTGGGTGAGTCTCCAATTGAAATGGAAAATGATTTTTTGTTGAAAGGCGGGGTTTTCCATATTCTTGATTCATCCACTATCTTGTGCTTAAACACCAAATACCAGAGCTTGTTGTCAATTGATATAGAAACAAATGAAGCAAGTGAAATACTAAAGTCAAAGGATATTCCTATTAATTTTGACACTGTCTTACGCAATCGATTTGACGATTCCGTCAAAAGAACGATTTTATCAGATGGACTTCTGAAGCAATTTGAATTAACTAACCTTTCAGTAAATGAAGCGGGTAGTATTTTTTTTAGTGGAAAAGTTCGATACAAACAAATTGAGGATTCGATTCAAAGTACCATGAATTTTCCAGTTATTCTTAAGACGAACAAAGAATTGGATACTTTCGATGTTTTTCCAGTAAAAGGACTTAAAGAAAAAGGATATGCTGTCTTTCCTGACCATTTTTACATAAGAAATCGTGCGTGTTTTATTAAGGTCTTCAAAACAGGTGATAAATCATTAAAAGAGCGTTATCACTCTGTAGCTAAGTTGGCAAGAGACGACGGCCAATTTGAGTTTTCGGAGTTTGTTCTAACATTACCGAATTACTTCTATTCCAATCAGCTATTATTTAACTTTTCGAATGGGACCTTTTACAAGTACGGAAGTTCAATCTACCATATCTTTAATGTTTTTCCGAAAGTATTTGATATTTCTCAAGAAAACAGTAGTCATTATTTTCCTCGTCATGAACATCAGCAATCCGTTTTTAATTTTGAAGATTACCATTTTGATATTCGTTACCGCTCGCTTGATTTCCATAAGTTCAAAGGATATTCCTTTCTAATTTCAAGGGACAAAACAGATGAATCCTCATCAACGCTACTTGAGATATGGGATAATAATATCAGGAATAAGCCTTACTTTAAAACAGTAAAATTATTTTCCCAGGATAAGCCAACCAATAATCAGACAGTAGAAGCTTTTTCCTCTAAGGACAAGCTCTTTGTGCTTCGTTTAGAGAATGGGAAATATAAAATTTATCAATTTGAAATAACTGTATCTTAATCATTGTTGTCCCAAGTTGTGATATGGAAATGGTACACTTCCACCAGGAATGAGTTTTGAAGAATTTCGAGAGGCATGGAATAATGAGGATACCAGAAGTGAACTTGAGGCTGATGGATACGAATCAATAGATGAGAAGTGATGAAAGTTCTATTAACGCTTACCTTTATAGTTGTTTTAGTGGGGTTCTTTTCCTGTGAGAGAACCCCGCAAAATGACGATAGTTCTCCTGCTAGACCTCGTGTGTTAGATTTTTCATACGACACGGTGTCAGTTATCGGTCGACCTAACTACATTACGAATTTTAGTGATTACTATCAACCCTTTAAGAGCAACCATGTTTACTTTTTGGATGAGCAATCGAGCTGTTTATCGCGAATCAATATTAAAAATGGAAAGATGGACTCTCTATTCAGTTTAAATCCATCGGAAAAACCGATAACATTTACAGTTTCTCAGCGGGAAGAGCGCTGTTATTTCTTTTATGCGGATCATATTTCCGAGTATGATTTGAACGGTAACCGACGAGAAAAGCATGCCATCGAAGGAGTATGCGGTAACCGTGGCGAGATGACAATACAAAGTAAGCGATTTAGACCGTTGATCATAAAGTCTAATCTTTATATGCATTACTTTCCATACACCGAACGAGGTTATAAAAATCCAGAATTTTATGCGGAACCAATCGAAGCTCAATTTAGTCTTTCCAAAGGGAAATGTAAATTTTTAAACACGACCTATCCCCGAAATTTTCAACAACAATGTTACGGTTTAAATTATTGCCCTGAACGCTTTTTGATGGACGATGCTGGTAATTAGGGTTACACCTTCACTTATAACGATAGTTTGTTTATTGAAAATCCTGCAACGGGGGAACAATCTACTCATTTCTTTGGGACGAGATGTGAAGACTTGCAATTCAAACATTTAAACTTCAAAGATGTGCCAAACCTTAATAAAACCGTATTCCACGATATGCTGCAAGAAAATCCATATTATGGTTTCTCAGCGTCGCTTCCCTTAGCGGGATATTACGTGCGGTTTTATATGAGAAGTGATCAGGCAGACAAAGGTTTCCGAAGAGCGATTTGTGTGTACAATGAATCGCTGGAATATGTGGGAGAATCTCAATTAGGTGGTTTGATTAACAAAACCGTTGGCCTTGGTGATTCAGCATCAGGAATAACAACTTTTGATCTGAGTAAGAACAAAAATAACATTATAATATGCCGTGTAAATTTTTAATGTTGTATTGCATATTCATCTTTATTAATTCCTCCTGTGATGAGCATTCCATTACAAGTAACAAGGAATCTGGGGATTCTCTGGAATTTGATTCTGAAACATACGAATTGGCGAACTATATCCAAAGAATGAATGCTTTCTTAGACCACAATTCTCAAAAGGTCAATAAGTCAACCGATTATATAGTAGTACTGAATGCTTCGCAATGTTCTTCATGTGTCCAGGCACAGTTTTCTAATTTTACTAACAAACTCAACGACTTCAGTGGAAAGTTTTTAGTAATCTCAGATGATTCCTCATTTATTCATTCGACACATGACTCATCCATTCGTTTTGAAATATTTCCACGCGATTTATTTGACCGATTCGACGTTGTTCATCGAAATATATATATTTATTCCATGGATAAAGGTAGGATTCATTCTACCGAATTATTAACAAATGACAAAATGGATAGTTTGATTCATAGTGAATAACTGTGAGGACGTGAATGGTATCAAGATGGTGTACAAATTTTTACCCGGGCGGTGGGGGGCGCTACCCAATATTGGCTTATCGTGGAATTTTTAGTAAATTGAAGGTGTATGAAATCGCTTGTTTTTTTGAGTTTCGTTTTCTTATTCAGTTCCGTTATTTGTGGACAAACATCCTCATTTGCACGAAAGCTAAGCGTAGAAATAAACGGCTCTTATTACTGGATCAATGAGCTCGGAAATACTAATGACAATCTGGGGTTTAATAAAACATTCAGTGAGTTGAGTTTCAGTCCTTCGTTCAATGTCAATATCAGTGACCGCTTTTATATTGGATTGCGCAATTACCTCGTTCGGGCGAGAGGTCATATTTTACCTGGATTCACCAGTTGGCATTATTTAATCGGACCTACAGTAAAGTATACGCTCCTTAGCGAAACCCGGGTGGAATTGAACGCGGAGGTTGCCTATTATTTTGGGAACTATTGTTCAATATGTAAGCCAACAAACGAGGACTACAACACTTCGATGCAGTACATTGGATTAGCAATGAACATCAACTTACAGTTGTTCAAAGATATTCCCGAATGGTGGCTTAAGTTGGGCTTTGCCGTCAACCGGACGCTCTACGTGAAGCACAAAAATGGTTCTGCCAGAAATTATAACCTTCCGCTGCTTGGCTTGCAATACCGTTTTGGAAAGTGGGGTGAAAATTAATGGAAATGCGCAACCCAATAGTTGAATACAGGTCATTTGTTTTACCTGCTCATAATTCATCAATTGTTTAACTGGGCGATGGGTGCCATACTCAATACTGACTTATCGTGGAATTTTTAGTAAATTGAAGGAGTATGAAATCGCTTGTTTTATTGAGTTTTGTTCTCGTATTCAGTTCCCTCCTATGGAGACAAACATCCTCTTTTGCGCGAAAGCTGAGCGTGGAAATGAATGCTTTTTACTATTGGATTAGTGAGGGAACTGCCAACTTGAATGACAACTTTGGGCTGAATAAAGTGAAGACTTTTGGAGAATTGATTTTCATTCCTGCCTTTTCTATCAGTATCACCGATCGCTTTTTTTTGGACTGCGCACCTATATCGTCCGCGCCCGAGGTCATATTACTCCCGTTTTTACCAGTTGGCATCACTTAATTGGTCCCACCGTCAAATATCATATTGTGAACAAAGACAGAGTGGAATTGAACGCGGAAGTTGAATGTTATTTTGGAAATTATTGTTCTATATGTGAACCAGGTAGCGAGGACGACAATACTTCGATGCAGTACATTGGTGGGGTGTTCAGTGTGAACTATCAGCTTTTGAAGGAACGCCGAGACTAGTGGTTCCAGTTGAGTTTTGCCTATAATCGCCCGTTTTACGTAAAGTACAAGAGCGGATCTCCCAGAACGTATAATATTTTTCTGCTGGGCTTACAATACCGTTTTGGTAAGTGGGATTAACTGATAATTTACAGAAAAGAATAGGGTGGTTTCAATGATTGCTCATGAATCCATAAACAGCCCAATACCGCTAAATTTTCCAACTGATGTACGATCGTGAGGGGCGTTTTATTTTTGATCTTTCACCAAAAAATAACCGGACATGAAGTGGTGCGCTCTAAAAAAGGTGGAAAAAAATTATATTTCCTCTCTATTTACCCGTTCTTTTGTATCTTCATCCTTGAAAAGTAAGCTGTATGCCGTTTAATACAATTTTTGGGTGGTTAATCAAAAAACGGATTCACCAAATAGAACTGTTTCGGAAATACCCGAAGGAAGTTCAAAAAGAGTGGCTTGAACGCTTAGTTCATCATGGAAGGAGTACGCTTTTTGGTGAAAAATACGGTTTTGATTCCATTCAAAATTATGAAGACTTCAAGGCCAAAGTACCGCTTCAGGATTACGAAGATGTAAAAGCATGGGTTGATCTCGCGGTATCCGGAGAAGATCACGTTTTATGGCCGGGAGAGACCAAATGGTTTGCGAAATCTTCGGGTACCACTTCGGATCGCAGTAAATTCATTCCAGTAACCAAAGACTCCCTGGAAGATTGTCATTACAAGGGAGGAAAGGATTTATTGGCTATTTATTATTCGCATTTTCCATCGACTAAACTCTATAAAGGGAAACACCTCGTTGTAGGAGGAACGGCAACGCAGAATCAACTCCGACCGGATAGCTATTCGGGTGACCTTTCAGCAATTATTCTTAAAAATCTGCCGTGGTGGGTGGAAATTAAACGTACCCCTGCGCGACACATTGCTTTGATGAGTGAATGGGAGGAAAAAATTGAACAGCTCGCTGATTCTACCATGAAGGAGGATGTTTCGAGTATTTCTGGTGTTCCAAGCTGGACGCTGGTGCTTTTAAATAGAATTTTGGAAAAAGCGGGTGCAACCGATATTCGTGAAGTCTGGCCTAATCTTGAGTTGTTTATGCACGGTGGTGTCTCTTTTAAACCTTACGAAGAAGAATTCAGACGAATTATCCCCCACGATGACATGAATTATATCGAATCCTATAATGCCTCTGAAGGCTTTTTTGGAATTCAGGATGAAATCGACGGAGATTTGTTGTTGATGCTTGATTATGGCGTCTTTTTTGAATTTATTCCGATGGATGAGTATGCCGGTACGGATTCGAAATCGGTTGTGGGTATACAAGATGTGGAGCTGGATAAAAATTACGCGGTGGTCATCTCGACAAACGGAGGACTCTGGCGCTACATTATTGGCGATACCGTGAAATTTACCAGTATTGCTCCGTATCGCGTTGTCGTTTCGGGGCGCACCAAACACTTCATCAACGTATTTGGGGAAGAAGTTATAGTAGAGAATGCCGATCGGGCACTCGAACAAGCTTGTCGCGAAACTTCGGCGCTGCTTAAAGATTATACGGCCTGTCCCGTTTTTATGGAAGGGGGAAAGCAGGGTGGACACGAATGGTTGGTTGAATTTTCGAAGGAACCAACCGACATCGAAAGATTTACCGCGTCTCTGGATAGCGCACTGCGAGCAATTAACTCAGATTATGATGCCAAACGCACGAATAATTTGACGCTGGATTTTCCAAAAGTACATCACATGGCTTCGGGAACCTTTGAAAAATGGTTGAAATCGAAAGGAAAATTGGGAGGACAGCATAAAGTGCCTCGTCTTTCCAATAGCCGTGCGGTAGTCGAAGAGATTTTAACCGCAAACAACGGAACGGTTCTTGATAATGTCAAATCAGTATGAGGTGGTTAATTGTTGGTGCTGTTGTCTGTTTTTCTGTAACGATTGCGTTTACGCAAACGGCACGATGGTCAAAAATTCATGAGTACAAAGCGAAATCTATTCACGCCTGGGACGTTGATCCGATGGGGAAAGTCGTCATTTCGCAAGGTGACATACTCACGAAACTGGACACCTCTTTTGCCGAATTGTTTTCTCAAAGCACGAAGCGATTGGGCGATATTGCTGTGCTCGATGCAAGACATTCTTTAAAAACGCTCGTTTTTTCAGAAGATCAGCAGGTCATCACTTTTGTCGATAATACCTTGACATTTCAGGATAGAACGAATGATCTCGCAGATTTTTCCGTGGCTTATGCTACGAATGTCTGTTACTCGAATCAAACGAATCGATTCTGGATATATGATGGCGATAATGCGCGGTTATTACTGATTGATGATCGCGGCAGACAAAATTCTACGATCAATAATCTTACTGCCATTACGCGGGAATCAGAACCAGCGTTATTGTTTGAACAAGGCAACGAGTTGATGCTTTTTTATCCGAGCAAAGGCATTTACCTATTTGATTATTACGGTAGTTTGATGCGTTTTTATCCGATGACAGGAGCGCAAACGGTTTATTTTGATCGCAATTATTTTTATTTCATAAAAGGAAGTGAAATCGTGCGTATTGATCGAAAGACGGATGAAAAATTAAAAGTGGCGTTGCCCGTTAGCGATGTCAATGCTTTGCGGGTCAGCGGTTCCTTCATATTCCTGGAGGTTCCCCACGCTATTCAAAAATATAGCCTGCGGTGGGAATGACTGAAAATGATGGGGCAAGTTTGTCAAGTTACCATGTTCACTGCTTGAAATGCGCACTATGAGGCTTGCAGGTACAAAGAAAATCGATTGAAGCGGTTAATTTTGCGATCCAATTTAGCCAGCCAATCCAACAATATTTGTATTTTAGTCCTTCTAAACAGATGGAATTATGCATATCGCAGTAGCAGGAAATATTGGATCAGGGAAAACGACGTTGACAGAGTTGTTGGCTAAGCATTATAATTGGGAGACCCACTATGAGGATGTGGCCCAAAACCCTTACCTCAATGATTTTTATGAAGATATGCAGCGCTGGTCGTTCAATTTGCAAATCTATTATCTGAATTCACGCTTTACGCAAATTCAGGAAATTCAGCAAACGGATCGCATGGTCATTCAGGATCGTACCATCTATGAAGACGCTTTTATTTTCGCTCCCAACCTACATTCTATGGGGCTCATGACGACGCGTGATTTCGAAAATTATTTTTCGCTTTTCAACTTGATCGAGTCTTTCGTATCCGCTCCAGACCTGCTTATTTATCTTCGTGCGAGTGTACCGACCTTAGTGAATCAGATACAAGAACGCGGACGGAATTATGAGGAGAGCATTCGACTGGACTACTTAAAACGTTTGAATGAGCGCTATGAGGCTTGGATCAGCACGTATGATAAGGGAAAGTTATTAATCATTGATGTGGATCACAACAATTACCACAAAGATCCTGAAGATCTTGGGAAAATTATTTCTGCAATCGATGCTGAAATAAATGGTTTATTCTAATCTTTTTCTTAAAATTCTCAGCAATTCATTTTTGTATTTTCGACCGATGGGCAATTCGTGCTTATTGTTGACTACCAAAACTTGCTTGTTATGTTTCGTAATATGTTTGAGTTGTACTATATAAGAACGATGAATTCTAAAAAATTGATGGTTGTTCAGTTTTTCTTGCCACTTCCAAAGTCTTTCACTCGATAAATGCTTATCATCTGTTGTAACAACTTCAGTGTAATCCAGGTCACTATGTATGTATAATATCCTATCCATTTCGATTCGATGAACGTCAATCCCCGATTTTATATTTATAAATCTGCTATTATCCAGGTTGAAATCTGATTGATCTTGTAGACGTTTTACACTTTGTTCGAAACGCTCAAAAGAGAATGGTTTAAGCAGATAATCAACAGCATGGAGACTGTAGCTTTCGACTGCATATTCAGAAAAGGCAGTTGTAAAAATAACATGATAGTTACGAGGTAATGACCGGACAAAATCCATACCTGATATTTTTGGTAGATTGATATCTACAAACAAAACACTCACATCAGGATTCTGTTTTAAGAATGATTGTGCCTCGCTTGCGTTGTTAAAGGTCCCGTATAAATTGAGCCTCACTGTTTGTTTGATATACCTTTTAAGAATCCGCTGAGCAGGAACTTGGTCTTCGATAATGATACATTTCATTCTCCTGTAATTTTAAGCTGGACGATGTATCGGTCATCATCTTTCTTGACTTTCAGTTCATAGTTATTAGGGTAGAGCAGTTCCAGTCGTTTACGAACATTTTGAAGACCGATTCCCGTTTGGACAGTTGAAGAAGTATCTTGTTGTAAAAAGTTGTTTTCACATGTAAAGATGATTCTGCCTTCTTCGGTGTTCGTTAAATCAATGTCAATTTCAATGTTGTTGGTTTGAGATAAAGAACTGTGTTTAAAAGCATTTTCAATAAAAACGAGAAATAAAAGCGGAGCAATTCGTTGTTGTGGATAACTCAGGTTATGGTTGAAATTCACACAGCTGCGCTCTTCGATTTGCAACTTGTTAAGCTCAATATAGTTGGAAAGCTGTTCTACTTCGCGGCTGATGATAATAGTTTCTTTTTGGCATTCATAAAGTGTATAACGCAGAAAAGAGGATAGTTCCAGGATGAGTTGGGGAGTCTTTTTAGATGACTCCAGCGCATACGAATATATGTTGTTCAAATTGTTGAATAAAAAGTGTGGATTAATCTGTGATTTCAGGAATTGAAGCTCACTTTCCTTCACTGCACTTTCTAATTCTTCAACTTCATGTTGTTTTAGTATAGCGTCCCACGCAAACTTGATCCCCGTTAGAATGACAATTGGAGGAAGCGAACCTACTAGCGTAAAAAAAATACCTGGAAAGTTCGAGCCGCGTGTATCTGGGAAAAATATCTGTTCTAAAAGCAATTCTTCTGTGGCCATAACCAAAGCTATTGTTAGAATAACGTAAACAGCAAATCTTAAGTATTTTTTTTGGTATAAAAAACACGGTAATAAAAAGTAATTGATGAAGGCAGCGGCAACCATGTAAGAAGTAAAAAAAACAACTTGATATTCTTGTATACTGGTCTGTCTTCGATTAAAAGAGTAAAAAATAAAAACAATGATATGGATAATGACTTGAAATAAGACTTCAAAGAAATGACGACGTTTCATAATGCTAATTTACAATCAATCTTCTGAATGATGAAGGAGGAATCCATCAACAGCAGCTTTTTCAGGATTAACTTCCTCTTTTATGAATATTAGATTACGTTTACCGATTTAATAGAGTTATTCATGGATTGAACTTTTTATTTCAATTAATACGTGTGATATTAGACAAATTAAATAAGTAGTGTGATGAGTAAATACGTGATTTTAGTTTTGCTTTTCTTTTTTCAAGGTGGATTATTTAGTCAATCAGATGCAGAAAAACTAATAATTTCAGGTAGGTTAATTGAAGATAAAAAGGGAAAACCAATACCATACGCAACAGTAGTCGCTAAAAACATAAACTCAGAAGAAGTGTTGGATGGAGCGACAACTGATGAAAGTGGTTCTTTTCAAATCAAGGTAGATAATAAGAAAGTATACGTCGAGATTAAGTTCATGGGTTACCAGGAGAAGCGAATTGATTCGGTCATTTTTGAAAATGGTCATTCAGATTTGGGATCTATCGCTCTGGAAAGTAATGTTACGGACCTGGATGAAGTCGAGATAAGAGCAGAGAAATCATCCTTAGAATTTGAATTGGATAAGCGTGTTTTCAATGTGGGAAAAGATATCAGTAGTACGGGTATGGGAGCACTGGAAGTATTGAATAATGTTCCTTCTGTTAATGTCGATATCGAAGGAGCGATTACCTTGCGAAACAACGGTGGAGTTCAGGTATTAATTAATGGAAAACCTTCTGTGCTCGCTGATGAGCAAAGTGGGGCGCTCGGGAGTATCACAGCGGATCAGATTGAAAAAATTGAGGTGATTACCAATCCTTCCGCTAAATACCAGGCAGAGGGTTCGTCGGGAATTATTAATATCGTCTTGAAAAAAGATGATAAAAAAGGACTGAATGGATCTGTTTCGGCCAATACGGGATGGCCACACAATCATAGTCTGGGCGGAAGTATGAATTATCGTACAGAAAAGTTCAACTTTTTTACGCAGTTCGGAGCTGGTTATCGTTCTCTTCCCGAGTACTTCAATAATGAAAATTCCAATTTTAATGATAGTACAACTGTGCTCAGTGATGGGGTGAATTATCGTAACGAGAACTTTTACAATATAACATTGGGTACTGATTACCACATTAATGAGCGCAATGTTATTACGCTTTCCGGTAGTTTTGCTTACGAGATTGAGGATCAACCTTCATCCACAACGTTTGAACTGCTCGATTTTAATAACAAAACGCTCGCAGAATGGTCGCGTGATGAAACGACGGACGCTATCAATCCAAAGTGGGAATACGATTTGCAATATGCTAAGACTTTTAAAAATAATGAGGATCATCAATTTTCAATGAGTGCTTTGGGGCGGTATTTTGGTAAAGATCAATCGTCTATGTTTGTCAATCGCGGTATTCAAGGAATGGATCCCTCACCCAATCAACGAACGAGAACAGACTATCAAAAAACAGACTATACTTTTAAAATCGACTATACAAACCCTTTAACTGATAAAATTACGCTCGAGACGGGGGCACAATATGATATCAATGATGTCGGGAATGATTACGCTGTTTATAATCGGGAAAATAATGATTGGGTGGCTGATTCCAATTTGACCAATAACTTCGAATACCTTCAAAAAGTGTTAGGTGTATATGCAACGGGATCCTATGAAGGTGAGAAATGGGGTGTCAAAATGGGGCTGCGAGGAGAAAATACAATCTTAAATACGTTGCTTGTAACGACTAATGCATCGAACGAACAGAATTATTCCAATCTATTCCCCTCGCTTCACACGTCTTATAAGTTTTCAAAGCGCTATTCTATTCAGGCGGGGTATTCGAGACGAATTTACCGACCGCGACTGTGGGACTTGAATCCATTTTTTAATATCCGTAACAACTTTAACATTCGCCAGGGAAATCCGAATTTGATGCCGGAGTTTACAGATTCTTACGAATTAACAGGTATCTTTATTTGGAAAAAATTGACCCTTAACTCCAGTATCTATCACCTTTACACGACTGAAGTGATTGAACGGGTCTCCTTTTTCGAAGGCAATGTGAATGTCAGGCGACCTGAAAATGTTGGACAAAGTAATACCTCAGGATTAGAGGTGAATGCGAAGTATAAGGCAACTGGCTGGTTGACTTTTAACGGTGAACTGAATATGAGTTATTTTACCAGAACAGGAAATTTCAATGAGCAGGATTTTGATTTTACCGGTCAGAAAGGATCGGCAGAATTAACGTCTAAATTGAAATTTAAAAACGGATATGATATTGAACTCACCGGGGAGTACAGGTCACCTTACATTACTATTCAGGGACGGCGATCTGGATTTGCCTTTATGAATGCAGGTGTCCGTAAAAAGGTGTTGGACGGTCGATTGATTTTTAGTCTCTCGGTGCGCGATATTTTTGCCTCCAGAATTCGAGAATATGTGGTCGATCAAGGGCAAAACTACACATACAGTTTTGAACAGCGTCGCCGCTTTTTTACATTTGGCGTGAGCTTCGGTTTTGGCAAAGGGGAAGCTATGACGTACTCGGGTCGAAGAAGATAAGCACAGTTATCTTAAAAACATAAATTCAGCTTGCTGTACAAATGATCTTGAACGCTCCGAATTAGAGCAAATCAACGTTTTGTTGCTCCATGTTCTTGAGAACCGTACGTAATTCACCGATGAGCTTGAGCTTTTTATCATCTTCAACCGCATTTTTTTGGTGTTTTTCAGCATACTCGCGAAGGATGATTTCAGCATCCAGGAAATGATGTTCTGGGAAAGGGCCGTCCATGTTCTCAATAATCGTCAGACATTCCAGCGTTACCATAAAATCATGTTGAATGGCGAGCGTTACAAAATCTACTAAGTATTCAGAGTAATCAACTTTACTATTCCAGATCGTTGTAAGTAGAGGTAAGTGGATGTTCTTGAATGTATTATCAAGTAAGATTTCCATGATAATATCGGCACTTGAAGAGGATTTGATATCTCCGATAAAAGTAATAATGGCGTTTTCAGTGCGTGGAGACACACCTGCTGACCAAACTTCGATGATGGGAAGGATGGCTTCGTCATCACCATGAACCTGGAGTCCTTTGAGTGATTTAGAAACCTTTTTCTCTTCGCCAGACTTTAGGTCTGTAAGGAGAGCATTCATTTTCGCTTTTCGTTCTTTCTCTTGATCTGTTGGCGCCATATTTTTTTCTTTAAAAGTGGGCACAAAAGTAGTCATTTCAGTTTGCTAAAAAAAATGTAAAACAATGACGCATAGTCAATACATTGGAAACTTGAAAAAGATCATTTATAGGTTGCAGGAAATGCGATACACAGATGATTAATTCCTACTAGGTGGTAGCAGTGACTGAAATGCGTGGAAGTACACTTGTTTTAACTACTTTTGGTAGAAAAGAAGATGAAGGTAAGGGATCAAGAAATGAATTATTGTGGTATTGGTATAATGGGGCATAAGCGCGACCATAACATTGGTACGTTATGGCGATCTGCATATATTCTTGGTGCATCATATATTTTTACGATTGGCAAAAAATATAAAAAACAAACAAGTGACGTGTTAAAGACCTGGACGCGAATGCCGCTTTTTCATTATGAAGATTTTGACGACTTTCGAAAACACATTCCTTATGATTGTCGTTTGGTTGGTATAGAACTGGAAGATCGTGCAACACCACTGGTTGATTTTGAACATCCGCAAAGAGCAGTTTATTTGTTAGGTGCAGAGGATAATGGTTTGCCACCAAAAGTTCTTGATCAATGTCATGAATGGGTGCGTTTACCAGGTTACCGTTCATTAAATGTGGCGGTTACAGGTAGTATTTTGCTCAATGATCGGGTAGAAAAAATACCCACAAAACTCCCCCAATAAAAAAGCCGTCTGGTAATGACCAAACGGCTTGTAGAGCGAAAATAATTGCAATATTTTATTCTCCAGTTACTTCAAACTGAAATTCAGCGGAAACATCTTTGTGAAGATTAGCCGCAGCGTTGTAGGTACCTACTTCTTTAATCGGTTCATCCTTTATTTTCAAAGATTTACGGTCTACGTCAATATCTTTGGCTTTAAGGGCTTCAGATAATTGTACGGTATTGACAGAACCAAAAATTCGTCCATTTTCACCTACTTTGGCACCAATCTTAATAGTGATGCCTTCAATTTTGTTGGCTACTTCTTGAGCTTCTTCTTTGATCTTTTCCTCTTTGTGTGATCGTTGTCTCAAAACTTCCTGATGTGCTTTCTTAGCAGAAGGGTTAGCGATGATACCATATCCTTGTGGAATCAAGAAGTTAAGTGCATATCCAGGCTTTACTTCGACAATATCGTCTTTATAGCCTAGTTTATCTACATTTTTCTTTAATATAAGTTCCATTGTTCTATGTTCTTGTTATGAGTGAATAAAAAGGACTAACGCAATTGATCTCCAGCGTATGGAAGGATTGCCAGGTGACGTGCTCGCTTCACCGCCTTGTTAACTTTTCGTTGATATTTTGACGACGTCCCAGTAATGCGACGTGGTAAAATCTTACCTTGCTCATTTAATAATTTAAGCAAGAAATCTGCGTCTTTGTAATCAACAAACTTAATTCCACTCTTCTCGAAGCGACAATACTTCTCTTTCTTTATCTCTATGTTTACCGGCGTAAGGTATCTTACATCATTTTGTGCCATATCTCAATTCTTTTGTTCAGTTTTTACTTTAATTACTCTGCAGTTGCTGGTTTCGCATTTTTCTTCATGCGTGACTTTCGCTTTTCTGCCCATTCTTGATGGTGCTTCTCCATTTTTACTGTAAGGAAACGCATCACGCGCTCATCGCGCTTGAAGGATACCTCCATTTGAGAAATGATGTCACCTTCTCCTTCAAATTCTAACAAAAAGTAAAAACCTGTGGTTTTCTTTTGAATTGGATAAGCTAATTTCTTGAGCCCCCAAGATTCTGTGTGGTTCACTTTACCACTCAATTCCTTGATTTCGCCCTCGAACTTTGTGACTGCTTCCTTTGCCTGCTCTTCAGACAAAACGGGAGTTAAAATGAAAACAGTTTCGTACTTGTTCATATTACTTGTTTTTAAATGAATGCGCAAAGATAGTTTATTTTTTCATTCCCTGAAAGTTACAGTGTGATTTTTTTAGTGATGGAAACCGCGTAACACCTATCACTGAAATTGCGCAACTTTTGAGTAATTTTGTAATATGAAGTGGTTGAAACGTATTGTCGCTTTTCCTTTTATCGTCCTGATACGGTTTTATCAATATGTGATCAGCCCATTAACCCCTGCGAGTTGCCGCTACCATCCGACCTGCTCTCAATATTCTGTTCAGGCCATCAAAGAGTGGGGTGTGATTAAAGGTGGATGGATGGCCGTCAAACGCATAGCCTCCTGTCATCCTTGGGGTGGGTCAGGACATGACCCGGTTCCCAAACGTGAAAAAAAACGTTAATTGTATTTTTTATATATTGCAATGTTGAATTGGAGTCGCTAAAGTGTATATCTTTTGCATTGCAGCATGTCAAATAATAAAAAGTTGAGTCTTATGATCCATTTGAACAGAAATGGTATTAACCGTATTCAAAGAATAGCGTTGATCGTCGTATTCTTAATCCTGGTGTCAGCTTGTGGAAACAATAAAATTGCCATAGAAAACAGTGAAAACATCGAGGTAGAACTACAGAAAGAATCCTTTACTTATGGTGATACAGTCCCGGTTAAAATTTATAATGTGAACGCAGCCGGCAAAAGAACGGATGTTTCGCGCAGTCATCAAATTGATGTTAAAGGAGAAGAGCTGACTTACAATTTTAAATACCAAGAACTTTATATCGCCAGAGGTCCGAAGGAATTTGATCAAAAATCGTTAGATTATCGGGTGATTTTGACGGAAGATAATGATTCACTGGTTTACAACAAGGAACTCGTATTGGATTTTTCAGCTCCTTTGACGATTGATTTAAGTGGAGCGGATGGAGCTGATGGAAATGATAAAGGTTCGCGTTTGCGACCAGTACTGCTTTCTGACGGAAAAAACGGAAAAGACGCAGCAGATGGGGAAGATGGAAAAAATGCTTCCTCTGCAAAAATTAATATCTGGCGAGAAAAAGATATGTTTTTTATACGGGCGGAAATGCTCGACAGCAATGCGGTTTATTTTTACCAAACGACAAACCCTACAGATCTTTTGTTTGATATTTCTGGCGGTGATGGTGGCGACGGTGGCGACGGTGGCAATGGTAGTCGAGGTAAAAAGGGTAAAGATGATCGAGAACCTGGCGATGGCGGCGATGGCGGATCTGGTGGGGACGGCGGTGATGGTGCAAACGGTGGTAACGTTATTGTGCTGATCCATCCAAATGCTTCTAGTATTGAGCCCCGGTTAAATATTATTAACGAAGGTGGTGCGCCGGGAAAAGCTGGAGCAGCTGGTGATCCTGGAAAAGGGGGTGAACCAGCGCCTGGTCAATCTCCCGGTGCAGATGGAAAGCCTGGTCAAGCAGGCGAGAAGGGACAAGCCGGTATATCTGGTCCTGCCCCCTATGTCGAGGTAAAGACATTTGAAATTCCTGATTAAAACGATTGGAGACATTTGAGTACTATTTTAGCTTTAGCTTTTAGCGGTTTACTGAAATGCTGAAGCCTTCTTTTTAACCACTTATGCGGATTCTTATTTTGTTTGGACTGGTTGTCATGGTCTTGCCTGGACGTTTCTTCAGACTCATCATAACTTCTTTACCGCTTTTTTACCGATTTCAGTTGTTCAAATGAGTGTATCAAAGGGCTACTTGAATTGATTGCCTTGAAGCGCGTATACAATTATTCTGGATAAAATAAGGTGTGTATATAAAAAAAGGTATAATTATTCAAAAAATAATTTAGACAAGTCTAAAAATAATGTATATTTGCATCAAAAAAACATGTTTAAATACGTTGTACTCTTATTCTTCTTGTGTTCTGCAACTGCGATTATTGCGCAGCGTGCTACCTTTAGAGGTGAGATTCGGAATACCAGTGATGAACCACAGGCATGGATTGATGTTATACATGTTGAAACTGGTCAGGGAACGACAACCGATAGAAGCGGACGTTTTGAGTTTGCGGAATTAACGCAAGGCGCTCATCACTTTATAATTCGTTCACGAGAATACAAGAATGACACTGTTCTGGTTAAACTCAAAGAAAACCAAACAGTAACGCGTACCATAAATCTAAACCAGTCTGTAAAACAATTTGATGAGGTAGTCGTTTCGGGCCATTTGCGCGCCCGAAGAAAATCAGATAGCCCAGTACCTATTGAGGTCTACGGTGCTGAGTATTTCGAGGCGAACCCTACGCCTTCCATTTTCGAATCGCTGCAAAATGTGAATGGTGTACGACCGCAAATCAATTGTGGGGTGTGTAATACGGGCGACATTCATATCAACGGGCTCGAAGGTCCTTACACCATGATTCTGCTGGACGGTATGCCTATCGTGTCTGGTTTGGGCACCGTTTACGGATTGAATGGAATTCCGCAGTCGATGATTGAGAGTGTAGAAATTGTTAAAGGTCCGGCGTCCACGTTGTACGGTTCTGAGGCCGTAGGTGGTATTATTAATATTATCACCAAAAATGGCGCGAAAGCACCGAAGTTCAGCGCTGATGTTTTTACAACTTCCTGGCTGGAGCACAATGTCGATCTCGGTTACCGGATGGATATTGCAGACAACGTAGAATCGCTCCTGGGAATCAATTATTTTAATTTTGATCAGATCATCGATAATAACAATGACAATTTTACCGATGTGGCACTACAGGATCGCGTATCGATTTTTAATAAATGGAATTTTCAACGCCCGGGTAATAAGGTGTTCTCTTTAGCGGGTCGTTATGTTTATGAAGATCGATGGGGAGGAGAAACGAACTGGACACCAGATAATCGTGGTGGAGACGATATTTACGGAGAAAGTGTGTACACCAGTCGCTATGAATTGCTCGGTCGCTACGAATTGCCCTGGGTGGACAATTTGATTTTCGCTTTTTCGGGTGTAGGACATCAGCAGAATTCGTTTTATGGTGACTTGAGTTATCAGGGAACACAGAACATTGGGTTCGGGCAACTCACCTGGAATAGTGATGGCGAAACACACAACTGGCTGTTGGGTGCAGCTTCGCGCTATACTTATTACAACGATAACTCGACGGCGACAGAGTCCTTTTCTGGTGACAGCCTTTTGGTTGACGACCCTTCACGCGTCATGCTGCCTGGTATCTTTGTTCAGGATGAAATAGTCTGGAGCCAATCGCACCGCTTGTTGTTAGGGATGAGGTATGATTATCATTCGAAACACGGATCTATTTTTACTCCGCGTGCGAACTACAAATGGACGTCCAAAGATAAGTTGCAGACGCTCCGCATCAGTACTGGATCTGGATACCGCGTGGCCAATATATTCACTGAGGATCATGCTGCGCTAACGGGGTCTCGCGAGGTTGTGTTTTTAAATGAATTGAAACCTGAACGTTCCTGGAATGCAAACATCAACTATGAATACGTAGCTACTTTAGGGGAAGCGTTTTTTGCGACCTTTGATGCAACTGCATTTTACACCTATTTTAACAATAAAATAATTCCCGACTATAGTACTGATCCCACAAAAATTATTTATGACAATCTCGGCGGTTATGCCGTTTCTACAGGTGTTTCGCTCAATGCAGATATTCGCTATAAATCGTTTACAGCTCGCTTGGGTGGTACACTTATGGATGTTTCTCAAATTGAAAATGGCCAGCGTATTCGACAAGAATTTCAAGAACGCTACACCGTTACCTGGAATATTGGATACGAATGGAGTAGGTACGGATTGAAGTTCGATTATACGGGAAGTCTATACGGACCAATGAAATTGCCGCTGCAGGGTGAACTGGATCCAAGGCCAGAATTTGCTGCCCCCTGGAGTATTCAAAATATCAAAATTTCTAAGCATCTGGGTGATCGATTTAAATTGTATGGGGGAATTAAAAATTTGTTGAATTGGACGCCAGGTCAAAACATACCATTTCTCATTGCTAGAGCACATGATCCTTTCGATGAGGAGGTTGCTTTTAATGCAGAGGGAGATGTCATGGCAACAGAAAATAATCCTTACGCGCTCACTTTTGATCCAGAATATATTTATGGTCCGAACCAGGGTATACGCTTTTTTATGGGGCTAAAGTATTCGTTTTAAATAACCATAGAGCTAGTTTACTGCCGGTAGCGTAAAGTGCACACTAGTTCCCTGGCCTTTCTCAGAAGTAATCCAAATCTGACCGTTGAGGCGTTCGATAATCTTTCT